>NZ_CAMHZG010000004.1:0-160306 GCF_946190115.1 Streptococcus mitis
TGCTCTACATCTCCATTTGGCAGTTTCTTCGTTTCTACGAATCTGTACTCTGGAATGTCTTTCTTATCTACTGTGCCTGGCTCACTTGGATAGTTCGGAATCTCATTGCCTTCTTTATCTTTGAAGAATGTACTTACTTTTTCGTAGACGTGTTCTGTATCTCCATTTGGCAGTTTCTTCGTTTCTACGAAGCGGTAACCTGGGATATCTTTCTTAGGTTGTTCGCCATCTTCTCTTGGATAATTTGGAATAGATACTTCTTTACCATTTGGATCAACTGTCACATAAGACGTTGTAATCTTCGTATAGTTGATTGGTGTATCTTGACTAGGATCAGTTGGTAATGTTGGTGGCACATAACCTTTAGTTGGATCTTCTGGATCAACTGGTTTCAACGGATTTCCATCTTTATCTCTTGGAATGTAACCTGGAACATAAGGAATTACAATATCTTCTGTTGGTACACCCGGTTTAGTTGGATCACCGTTTGGATCATTTGGATAATCAATACGTGGAGGATTTGTTTGTCCTGGCACGTTTGGAATCCAGGCTCCAAGTTTCTTATAGACAACTTTTTGAATGATATCTTTGTCTTCAGCCTTAACAGTTTGATCCTTGGTAGATGCCTCAATATCTCCACTTAATGCAATATAACCTTTAACAAGTGGAAGTTTGTTACCAGAAAGAACATCAGTTGTAGCTTCTTTCCATTCGCCGTAAGTAACTTCACCTGTCACCAAGTTCACCTTAGCATCACGAGTAAATTTAACTGATGAAGTCACAGAAGTAGTAACCTCTTTACCATCTCCATCAACATAAGTAATTGTACGAGTTACTTCTTCTGAAGTTGTCAATTCCTTAACGCTTTCAGGCCATACTGGTGAGTTTGGATCCTCTGGGTCAATTGGTTGACCTGGAACTGGTGTCACATCACTTGGAATAACTGGAACAAGGCGTGGTTGAACAGTAACAACAAATTTTTGAATAGCTTTTGTATCATTATCAAATGATTGCTTGCTGCCATCAGCTTTTGTAAACTCGTCAGACACAAGTTCGTAGCCAAGTTTTTTCAGTGCGTTGATACGTTCTGCAGTAGAGTAGTTCATTTCAGAACCAGAATCACCTTGAAGGATATCCACTTCACCAAGAATTGTTCCATTAGTATCTTTGTAAGTTACAGTTGCAACTTGTGTATCAGACTTCACTTCATAAACAGTTGGTATATACTTAGCTTTCGCTACAGTGCCATTAGTATCCTTACGTACAATAGTTACTCCTGTTGCAGTCCCAACGAAATCTTTATTTGGTGTGAAGGTTACCTTACCTGTTGCATCAACAGTATACGTTCCTTCGTTTGGAACTGTTTTACTTGTTGTACCATCTTCAAATGTAGCAGGAACAGTATTGTCCATTGGTACATCTTTATGACCAGGTACAAATGTTGGTGTACCAGATTGAGGAGTGTTCTTAGGACCTGTAGAACTTGTATCCACACCTGTTGGTGTAACTGGGGTTACAGTTGGAGTGTAACTTGACTCAACAGTTGTACCATTTGTAGGATCTGTTACAACTACTTTAGCTGGGTCTGGTGTGCCAACGAAGTCTTTATTTGGCGTGAAGGTTACTGTACCAGTTGGATCGATTGTATATGTACCAACTGTCTTACCATCCTTAGTAGCTGGGATAGTTGTTTCCTCAGTTCCAACGAACTTAGCTGGATTATCTGTTGTTGGTTTCAACTCAGTTCCATCAGCATGTTTATATGTTGGAGTACCTGTCTGTGTCTTACCTTGGATATCAGTTGATGTAGCAGGTGTTGTAGTTGGTGCTACTGGTGTATAGATAACGTACACTGTACTATCAGTTGACTCATTTGTTACCTCAAGACTTGTAACAGTTTTCTTATCATGAGTATAATTAGCTACTTCTGGAGAAACTACTGCCTCAAGCGTTTGTGCTGCTGACCAGTCAGTGTATTCCACATTTCCTGTTACCAAGTTAATGCTTGCGCTACGTGTGAAGGTTACTGTTTGAACTTTATCAGCTGTTACTTCTTTACCATTCTCATCGTTGTAGCGGTACTTGATTGTACGAGTAACTGTCTTAGTTAACTCAAGACTTTCTGCAGTACTTGGCCATACAGGTGAGTTTGGATTTTCTGGATCCACTGGTTGTCCTGGAACAGGTTTCTCATCATTTGGAGTCACGGGTTCTACACGTTGTTTAACTGTTACCGTGAAGTTTTGATTCACCGCTGTGTCGTTATCAAAAAGCTTATCAGCTGTCGTTGCTACAATGAAACCATCTTCTACTAACGTATAGCCAGCTTTTTCAAGAGCTGCAATTGCTTTTTCACGATTAGTAAAGTCGATAGCTCCGTTATAAACACCCTCTACTGTCTCAACAGCTGCTGCTGGAACTTTAGCTGAATCTATAGCAACTTCTGCACCAGTTGTCACATCATAGTAAGAAATAGTTGCTGTTTGAACATTCTTTCTATAAGTATATGTCACAGTAGTTTGCTCATTTGTAACTTTACCTGAAACCTTCTTAGTACCTTCATCAACCGTACCATTTGTTGTTTCCACTTTAACAAGAGTGTAACCAGGAATTTCTTTTGGCTCAGTTGTAAATGGAGTCGTCACTTTTTCGTTATTTGCTGGAGTTGTTGAAGGAGAGATAATATTACCTTCTTCATCCTTATACTCAACAATGACCGTTCCATCTTCAGCAACAACAGTTGGAGTGTAATTAGTTGTTACAGTAGTACCATTGATATCTGCAATTTGTACACGTACTGGTGTAGCTTTACCTGTAAACTCCTCAGTGGGTTGGAATGTAATAACATTAGTTGTTTTATCAAGAGTGTAAGTTCCTTCACCATCAACCGTAACTGTAGTTACAGCATTTCCATTCGCATCAAGAAGTGTCAAAGTACTCTTATCAAGAGCTACTGATTTTGGTTGACCATCTTCACCTAATACTTCAGATGTTTCTCCTTTGGCGAAGTTCAAAGTCGTAGCATCTGTATCAGGAATGTCAAAAACAATTTGTGATGTTTGCGCTTGACCTTGCTTACCAGCTGTCGCTGATTCTTTAGCTGTTGGGGCTACAGGAACTACTGTTGGAGTATAAGTAGCTGTACCTGTGATGACTGTTGATTCATCTTTTTCATTAGTAATAGTTGCTGATGCTTGAACTGTTACTGGTGCTGGCGTTCCTGTATAAGTTGCAACTGGTTGGAATGTTACTTTGCCTGTTGTTGAATCAATTGTGTATGTACCAACATTTTCAACAGTCACTGAAGTTTCAGTCGTTGGATTTCCAGTAGTTGGATCTACAAGTTTGTAATTTGACACTGGAGCACTCTTATATGATGATGAGAATAGTGGTGTTTCTGACTGCTGTTCACCTTGGATATTCTTAGATGTTACACTTTCACCAGTAATCGTAATTGGTGTTACAGTTGGTTTGTAGGCAGCTGTTGCTATCTCACCATTTGAGTCTGTTGCTTGAACAGTCACTCCTGTTCCTTCTCCAGTAAATGTTGGGACTGGTACGAAGGTTACAACACCTGTTGTTGGATCAATTGTGTATGTTCCTTCATTTGCGATTGTAACACTAGTAGTTGGTTGTAGAGTTGTGGGATCAAGCAACTGACGTTTCGCAATTGTTACTGATGAATCTGATGTTTCAAATTCTGGTGTTCCAGTTTGTGTTTTGCCTTGAACGTCTGTAGATGTTGCATTTTCAGCTGTCATAGTTACATCTGTGACAGTTGGAGTGTAAGTAGTTGTTACAGTAGTACCATTCGCATCTGCAATACGTACACTAACTGGTTTTGTAACAGTTCCTGTGAATGTTGCGACTGGTTGGAATGTAATAACATTTGTCGCTTTATCCAGTGTATAAGTTCCCTCATTTGCAACTGTTACAGATGTTACAGCAACACCGTCTGCATTAAGAAGAGTTACTGATGCTGTATTAAGATCAACAGATTTTGTTGTATTTGCATCAATAGCAACTGTTCCTTTAGCAAAGTTTACAGTTGTATCATCTGTGTCTGCTACGTCAAACTTAATAGCAGAAGTTTGGGCTTTCCCTTGAGGTCCAGTTGTTTGAGACGCTACTGCGGTTGGTTTTACTGGAACTACTGTTGGTGTATATGTAGCTGTCGCAGTTGCAGTAATATTAGCATTGTTAGTATCTGTACCTAGAATTGCAGTTAGTTTGACAGTTACTGGAGTAGCTGTCCCTGTGAATGTTGCAAGTGGTTTAAAGGTTACAACACCTGTTGTTGGGTCAATTGTATAAGTTCCCTCATTTACAACTGTTAAAGTCTCAACTAGACTACCGTCAGCGGCAACCAACTTAGCTGGTGATGTTGCACTTGGTGAGATGGTTGAACCGTCACCTACAGAAGTAAAGGTTGGTGTTCCTGTTTGAGTAGCTCCTTGGATATCAGATGATGTAACGTTGTGACCTTTAATCGTGTCTGTTACTGTAATGTGGTAAGTAGTTGTAGCAATTGAAGAACCTGCACCTGAATCTGTACCTGAATCTGTACCATCCAAAGTAGCCGTAACAACATTTCCGTTACTATCAATAACATCTACAACAACTGTATACACACCCACTTCTGATAAAACATAATTACTAGCTAATGTGTAAGCTGCAGCATCTGTCTTTGTATCATATACTTTTTGAGCTCCAGATGGTGATGTTACTGTCAAACGAGTAATGTAAGTCGTTTTACTATGAGCAGTATCTTCTTTATCTGCAATCGTAACTGCAGCTTGTGCCGCATTACGAAGGTCAACAGTTATCCCCTTAGTTGATTCATAGCTTGTTGATGTTGCAGTTGGTTTTGTGTTGATGATAGTTGCAACATCTGTATTAGTAGCTTTGCGACCTCGAATTTCACCGCCAAATCCTGATGAAGTCATGATATCCCATGATTTATCTCCAAGTTTAGTAGCTGTCACAGTAGAACCATCTGAAGCAGTCCATGCATCTGTATACTTATCATAAGTTACTGTCACAGACATCCCATCTTTAGATGTTTCATTTTTACTTGCAACTGTTGTTTTATGACGAGTTACCGCATCAAGACTCTTAATTGTTCCGTCAGTTTCAAATGTGCGCGTATATGTATAAATATAGAAGTTTTGAGAACCATCCAATTGAGCTTCAGCATAAACTTGACGTTTTGTCAAAGTATAAGTCCCGTCTGCATTCGTTGTCTGAACTGTAGTATAATCTGCTGGAAGTTCCCAGTGACCTGTTTTAGAATTCAACGTAGCTACATGAGTAGTATTATCTACATCTGTTAGTGTTACTTTATTACGTAGGAAAGTACCTTTGATATTTTCAGTAATTGCTTCAACCTTGATGTTATCCACTCCAGCTGTTGCAGTTGCAGCTTGTGTAACTGGAATATTAATTTTTCCACCTACTGTCCCCAAATTTGTCCCTACTGCTGCAGCCGTATTGGTTGTTGTTACTGCATTGCCATCTACATCTTCTCCTGATGCAACTACAACCCAACTTCCATTTTGATTTTGAAGAACAGTCTTCGTTCCATCTGGCATGGTAACTACAGCGTTTGTTGCACCTTTAGAAATAGTCACAGGAACAGTTTCTGAGTAGGTTTCAATATTCAAAGCTTCTACTTTTGGTTTAACGACAACTGTAATATTCCCTTGAGCTTCCTGACCAGATTGAATCCATTGTACATTTGATCCATTAACACTGTTGTAATCTTTAGCAAATGTTGATACATAGTAGACCCCTGCTTCTGTCAAAGTACCTGATAATTGGCCAGACGAGTTATATGACGATTGACCATCAATAGATACAGACTGCGGTTGGTTCTTTGGATCCATCTGGTAGCTAACACCAGGAATTGTTGTTGCTGTTTCATCAAGAACTTGACTTCTATTATCTACATTGACACCAGCAATACCAGTTACAGCAGTTCCATATTGTTGACGTATAGTTGTCGTTGTACCATTAGCTTTGGTATAAGGTACATTTGCTCCTTGTCCACGCATTGTGCGCGCCCCTGATGGATCTTGATACTTGATGTCAATATTAATGTCTTGACCAACTGTACGTTCGTAAACTGCATTATCTGTCGCGATAACTGGTGGAGTTGTATCCATCCAGCCTACCCAACCCATACGCATATTTACAAATCGAGTTGTCACCACCGCACCTGTTTTGCTGTTTGTAAAGGTTGCGTTAACTTTGAGATCTTGTACCCCATTTTCAAGATTACTTGTAATAATCCCTTCAATGACATCATTTGTAGCATCATATACAAGACCATTAGGTAGGTTATAAGGTGTAGCAGCACCTACTGATCCATCAATACCTGTTAAAGACCAACCTTTTTCAGCCGCTTCATCTGTCACTCCAAATCGTGATCTTAGACCTGGAATATAAACACGATCAACACCTTGTTCATATGCTAATTTATAAATTTCTGTTGCAAGGAATTCATAAGCTCCATTATTTGAGAATATACTAGCAGAACCACCTGAGATTCGCATTCCACTTGGACGAAGTTGACCTTTCCAAAGCTCTGCTTCTTTGGCTAGTTTTTTAGCCATTTCTGGAGAAAGGGGATAATCCATACGTCCCTTGTTATTGTGACCTGTTGAACCACCCTGGTCAGACGTTAAACCATTTGCAGGGTTAGTTTCTGAGCCATCACGTTGGTTAGAATAGACAACAACTTCTAAACCTTCAGCAGTCCCACCAGTTACACGAGTATAGGCATTCAACTCTCCTGCACTTGCAAAACCGTCAGTAGACGCTTTCCCATCAGGATTGAATTTATAGATATCTTTACCTGTAGCAGTTGCTGCAGTTACAACCGTGGCATGAGTGGCACGCGTACCGTTTGCATTAACGGTTGATTCAGCATAAAAATTTTGTGCTGCCAACGCTACAGCAAATTTCCCATCACGACCAATTCCTGATTTTTTCAGTTCACTATAAACTGCAAGGATAGACTCATTCAAGCGTGAAAGTTGAGCATCCACTTGTTCCTTTGTGACACTCTTATCAGCTAAAAGTACTTTTGATTCGTTAAGTATAGCTTGGTTCTTGGCTACCGCCGCTTCAATTGCTGCTCGATTCTCTTCTGCTACTTCCTTCTTACGGAGTTCTGTAACCGCAAGTGTATTGGTTACATCTGCTTCTGATGTAACTTTATCGAGTTCCGATTTAGCTTCTGAAAGAGCTTTTTCAGCTGGAGTAGCTTTCTTTTCAACTTCTTCTTTAGCCGCCTTATCCTTATCAGCCTGTTCTTTCTCTAGTCCTAGTTTGTTTGATTCAGTTACAACTGTTCCCAATGCAGAAAGAATCTCTTTTTGAACATTTACCTCTTCTTGCTTGGCAGCTTCATTTGCCAAAACAGCTTTCGCAGTAGCTAAAGCTTCACGAACATTGGCTACAACTGAGGCATCCGCATACTTAGCATTGGATAATGCAGCCTCTAAATTTGAAATACTCGTTTCAAGAAGTGACTTATTTACTTTAACTTCTTCTTTCTTGGGTGTTTCAGTTGTCATATCAACCAACTGGATATTACTTTCTCCTAATTCTGGAGAAGAATTTTCTACTTTTTGAATATTTTCTTTAGAGTCTGAAACTGGATTTTGTTCAGTAGCTGAAACTGCTCCATTTCCTAAGAACATTAAACCAGCCGCAATCGCTACTGATGCTGCTCCAAAACTGTATTTACGAATACCGTAACGAATATACTTTTCCGTTCTAAAATCTTGTTGTTTACCCTTCATTTAGAGTCACAACCTCCTTTATGCATATTTTTTTAATATTGAATTGAAATATACAGACAAATAAAAAGCCCCCCCCCCCTCGAATTTTTTAGTAATATTAAGAGGTTATCATTTTAAAAAGGTTGCCCAATAATTATCAATATCACTTAATATTGTATCATGCCACTATTATTAATTCAAGTTTCATGTCTATATATATTTATTGTTTCAATTTAATACTTCCTTGAAGAAACCAGTACATACATCAGTTTTTAAACAATAAGATCAATGTACTAAGATACGAAATTCTATTCTAAACAACTAATAGTATGTTTCTAGCACAAATTCAATTTTATAAGAAAAGGAAGTAAATATAGTGGATTAAAATAAGATATGAACAAACTGATTAAGAAAGGCAAATTAATTTCTAGAAATATTTTAGCAGACACAGTGTACTGTTCTAGATTCAATACACTATATTTTCACGAAAAGCGCATATTATCAAGAGCCGATTTTGAAAACCTGATAATATTTCCTTTCGTTTCTAGAGATTTCTATAGAAAAAAACGCCACATAGGCGTTTTTCTATTCTTACGGTTTGATACGGTGCAACATACGTGGGAATGGAATAGCTTCACGGATGTGTTTTGTTCCTGCCGCGAAGGTGACCATACGCTCGATACCGATACCAAATCCACCGTGTGGTACAGTACCGTATTTACGAAGGTCAAGGTAAAATTCATACTCTGTACGATCCATGCCAAGTTCATCCATCTTAGCAACTAATGCATCGTAGTCTTCCTCACGCATAGATCCACCGATGATTTCTCCATAGCCTTCTGGAGCAAGCAAGTCTGCACAAAGCACACGTTCTGGATTTCCAGGAACTGGTTTCATGTAGAAGGCCTTGATGGCTGCTGGATAGTTCATAACAAAAGTTGGCACACCAAAGTGGTTTGAAATCCAAGTTTCATGTGGTGAACCAAAGTCATCACCATGCTCAAGATGTTCGTAGTCAGCATCTTCATCATTCTCATGCTCTTGCAAGAGGTCAATGGCTTGATCATAAGTGATGCGTTTGAAAGGCTCTGAAATGTAGCGTTTCAAGAGTTCTGTATCACGTTCCAAGGTTTCTAAGGCTTGAGGCGCACGGTCAAGAACACCTTGAAGAAGAGCTTTCACATAAGCTTCTTGCAAGTCAAGTGACTCATCATGTGTCAAGTATGAGTACTCAGCATCCATCATCCAGAACTCAGTCAAGTGACGGCGTGTTTTTGATTTTTCAGCACGGAATACTGGACCAAAGTCAAAGACACGACCAAGAGCCATAGCCCCTGCTTCTAGGTAAAGCTGACCTGATTGGCTCAAGTAAGCTGGAGTTCCGAAGTAGTCCGTTTCAAAGAGTTCTGTTGAATCTTCAGCCGCATTTCCTGAAAGAATTGGGCTATCAAACTTCATGAAGCCGTTCTTGTCAAAGAACTCATAAGTTGCATAAATGATAGCGTTACGGATTTGCATCACCGCTACTTGTTTACGAGAACGGAGCCACAAGTGACGGTTATCCATCAAGAAGTCTGTCCCGTGTTCTTTTGGTGTGATTGGGTAGTCTTGAGATTCACCAATCACTTCGATGTCTGTAATGTCCAACTCATAGCCAAATTTAGAACGTTCGTCTTCTTTAACAATACCTGTCACATAAACAGAAGTTTCTTGGCTCAAGCGTTTGATGACATCAAACTTCTCAAGTCCCACTTCTTCACCAAATTTTTCGACAAAGTTTGGTTTAAAGGCTACACCTTGAAAGAAGGCTGTTCCATCACGCAATTGCAAGAAGGCGATTTTCCCTTTTCCTGATTTATTGGCAACCCAAGCGCCAATCGTCACTTCCTGACCAACATAGTCTTTTACATCAATAATCGTTACACGTTTTGTCATTATTTTTCCTTTTTCTTTTTTATTCTTTATGGTAAACCACTTCTATATTGTTCCCATCTGGGTCAATCACAAAAGCAGCGTAGTAAATCGGTTGCTCACTGCGATAACCAGGAGCCCCATTGTCTCGCCCACCTGCCTCTAAGCCAGCCTCATAACAAGCTTGAACCTCTTCCTTATTTTCTGCTAAAAAAGCAAAGTGAATAGGATCTTGTGTCCCCTGAGCCAGCCAAAAATCACCACCAGGATGAGGGCTGTTTGGGGCAAGAAAACTCCTATAAAATCCTTCTGAAATTTGTAAATCCTTTACCTTAATTTCAAAATGATCAATCATTCTCACTCCCCATAAATGCTTTCAAGCGTTTAACTGCTTCTTTAAGTGTGTCTAGGTCTGTCGCATAGCTGAGGCGGACATTTTCTGGTGCTCCGAATCCTGCTCCTGTTACCAAGGCAACTTCAGCTTCTTCTAGGATAGCAGTTGTAAAGTCTGTCACATCCGTATAGCCTTTCATCTCCATGGCCTTTTTGACATTTGGGAAAAGATAGAAGGCCCCTTGCGGTTTGACCACTTCAAATCCAGGCACCTCAGCAAGAAGGGGATAGATGGTGTTTAGTCGTTCCTCAAAAGCCTGACGCATGTTTTCTACAGTATCTTGCTCACCTGATAGAGCCTCAACTGCTGCATACTGAGCTACTGCTGACGGATTGGAGGTTGTTTGACCTGCAATCTTAGACATGGCAGCGATAATGTCTGCTTGACCGACGGCATAGCCAATCCGCCAACCTGTCATAGCATAGGTTTTAGACACACCATTGATGACCACTGTTTGCTTGCGAATCGCTTCTGATAGGCTAGAAATCGGTGTGAACTCATGACCATTATAGACCAAGCGACCATAAATATCGTCTGCTAGGATGAGAATGTCATTTTCTACAGCCCAGTTTCCGATTGCCAAGAGTTCCTCACGGGTGTAAATCATACCTGTCGGATTAGATGGTGAATTCAGCACCAAAACCTTGGTCTTGTCAGTGCGAGCCGCTTCTAACTGCTCTACAGTCACCTTAAAATGATTGTCTTCCTTAGCAGGAACAAAGACAGGAATCCCTTCAGCCATCTTGACCTGATCTCCATAGCTAACCCAGTATGGGGTTGGGATGATGACTTCATCACCTGGATTGACCACTGCCATAAAGAAGGTATAGAGAGAATATTTGGCTCCTGCAGCGACTGTCACTTGATTTGGCGCCACAGAATAGCCGTAAAAGCGCTCAAAGTAGCTATTGACCGCTGCCTTTAGCTCTGGCAGACCTGAGGTCACTGTATAAAAAGAAGCACGCCCATCTCGAATCGATGCAATGGCGGCATCTTGGATATTTTTGGGAGTAGTGAAATCTGGCTCACCCAAGGTTAGAGACAGGATATCTCTTCCCTCAGCCTTCAGCGCTTTGGCACGGGCTCCAGCAGCCAAGGTCACACTTTCTTCCATTTCTAAAACACGGTTGGATAGTTTCATAAGCCCTCCTTATTGACCAATGCTCCTGTTTCAAAATCTACTAGATAAAAATCAGATCCTGACTTAACTTCCCAGATTGGCTTGTCTTGATAACGACCAAAGGTAATCTTGTCAATCTCGCCAGCTCCTTTTTCCTTCGAAACAGCTTCTGCTTTTTCTTGTGAAACACCCTGATTTAGCTGATAAACGTAAATCTTATGGTCATCTTTTCCAATCAGGACAGCAAGTGCTTCTTGTTTTTTATTACGACCAAGAATGCTATAATAGGATTCCAAGCCATTGTATAAGTCAACCTGATCAGCCTGCTCTAATCCTGCATACTGCTGAGCTAATTTTTCTCCTTCACTTTTAGCTGTTTGATATGGTTTCATACTCAGAAACACTAGATACAGAAAGGAAGCACTGATAACCACAAACAAAATCGTCATCCCTAGACCATACTGCCACAGTAGATTATTTTTTGCTTTATTTTGTCTTTTTTTCACTCGTCTATTTTACCATCTATTAAGCTTTATTACAAGTGAATGCAAGAATACTCTTCGAAAATCAAATTCAAACCACGTCAGCTTTATCTGCAACCTCAAAGCTGTGCTTTGAGCAATCTGCGGCTAGCTTCCTAGTTTGCTCTTTGATTTTCATTGAGTATAAGAAACCAATTCTATTTCTCCCTTCAAAGCAAACCGATTTTTCTTAGTTAAAACCGAGCAAGAAAATTAAAGACAGCTCCAAAATCAACCTATTAAAAAACCTGAGCTTGACACTCAAGTTTTCGTAATTTTTTTGATCTATGGAATCACTTTATCATCCATTCTTTTAGCCATTTTTCCTAAAAATACAGGCAGTAGAAGGCTAATCATGACTAAAAAGAATCCTAGATAAAGAAATGTTACTACAAAGCCTAAATGGTCAATCAACCACCCTGTCAGTGGGAAGAACACAATCATACTCAGGCTAAACATCATTGAGTAGACACTCAGCATGGTTGCCCTTACTTCACTTGGGAGCCGCTCTTGCAAATCATTGTCAAAAATCGGCTTAAAAAGAGCATGCAGAGCATTACTAATCAAATAAATCAGAATATAGATTAGAGGTGTTCCAAAGTAGGACAGCATATAGGTGACTCCAGTCAGCAGGACGAGAATAGGAAAAAGCTTCAAGGCAGCATATTTCTTTCCAATTTTACTTGCTAGATAGATTGCGAGGATATTCAAGAGACTACCAAGTAACATAACCGCTGAAATTTGCCAACTACTTAAATCTGGCAACTGATTTTGATAGTAAAAATAAAACATATACATGAGTGTTCCGACAATCTGAGATAAAATCATCCAGTTTAAAAGCATGGGATTTCTCTTCAACTCATCCTTAACAGTCCAAATAATCTGTTTCATGGTCACACTATCAGCTTTTTCTACTTTGACACTGGGCTCTTTCAGCATCCAGATCAGGAAAAGAACTATGATAGAAGTGGCAATCATGATATAGTAGGTCAGGTGCAATTGACCATGAACAAAAAATCCTGCCAAAACTGTCCCCAAAGACTGGGTTCCTTCTGACACTCCTGATATGAAACTTGAAATGGATAGATAGCGCTCCTTTAGTCCAGCCTCTACAGCCGATTCATAGACCATTGCTGCGCTTGTTCCTGAATCAAAATTATAAGACAAGGCACTTACAGCCATAGCTAGTGCATAAATCCAAAAATTTCCCTGACCAGTCAACATAAGAATAGAAGACACAATCCCTGCTATACGACTTAAATAAAGGTTGGTCTTATAGGAATAGCGGTCAGCTAACATACCAGATGGAATTTCACAGAGAAGACTGGTCGTATGAAAAATACTCTCCAAAAGTCCAATCTGCCAAAGAGACATGCCGTTTTGACTGAGAAAGAGAATCCAAAAACTGGTAATCCCTAAAAATGCAAAAAACTCAACTCCGGCCATCAGGCCAATATTTTTCCGATAATTTCTTATTAACATATTTTCTCCTTTAACAAGTGTATTATTATTTCTTTTGTCTGTCACTTGTTAATCTGTGCCTTACATGATCTCCACCCCTTTTAGAAGCATTCTTCAATGCCATGATTGTTCCTTTAATTATTTATGAAATGATACCAGAAAATAGCTGTTCTGCGGTTTCTATTGCGAGTTTTCTTGTTTATTTTAGCACTTATATCATCATATTACAAGAGAATGTTAGAATACTCTTCGAAAATCAAATGCATTCCAGTAGCAAGTGATTAGAGTTTCTACAATTTTATAGTTTTCAAATAAACTCTGAGCAAATTTCTTGCAAGGTGTTTTCTTTTGTTGTAATATATCTTATAACAACGAGAGAATTCTCGGAAATTTAAGAAAAAGGAGACACATCATGTCTAAAAAAGTATTATTTATCGTCGGATCACTACGTCAAGGTTCTTTTAACCACCAAATGGCTCTCGAAGCTGAGAAAGCACTTGCTGGTAAAGCGGAAGTTAGCTACCTTGATTATTCAGTCCTTCCTCTCTTCAGCCAAGATTTGGAAGTTCCAACTCATCCAGCTGTAGCGGCTGCTCGTGAAGCGGTTCTGGCTGCGGATGCCATCTGGATTTTCTCTCCAGTCTACAACTTCTCTATCCCCGGAACAGTGAAAAACTTGCTTGACTGGCTATCTCGTGCCCTTGACTTGTCTGATACACGTGGTGCTTCTGCCCTTCAAGACAAGTTTGTCACCGTATCATCTGTAGCCAATGCCGGTCACGATCAACTTTTCGCTATCTATAAAGACCTCTTGCCATTTATCCGTACACAAGTCGTTGGTGATTTCACTGCTGCACGTGTCAATGACTCTGCCTGGGCAGACGGAAAATTAGTTCTCGAAGAATCAGTCCAAAATTCACTTGAAAAACAAGCGGAAGACTTGGTTGCAGCAGTTCAGTAAAAAATAGAAAATTTTCAAGTCTAAATCAATTATCGCCACCTAATAGGGTGGCATTTTTAGACTCAATCAAGATTTTCAGACAAACATCACCCATCCCAAAAAACCTTGAGCCTTACCACTCAAGGTTTTTAGCAGTCTTTTCCATCATAGGAAAATCATTCTAAGAATATTCTTTCATCCGAGATCTATCACTTATCATCTTCTTTCGAGAAATTAGTGACTGCTTTTGGCTGATTAATCTTCTTTTCTTCGACCTACATATAGACTCAATAGAATACCGCTACCTAGAAGAACAGAGATATAATCAGATTGGCTTCCAGTTTCTGGTAATTTGTCCCCATGGTTTTCTTTAACTGTAGTTGGTACTACTGGGTTAGCATTTACTGGAGTTGCTGGTTGAGCCGGTGTTGGTACTACTGATTGTTCTGGAACCGCTGGTACTGGTTTAACCGGTACTTCTGGTGTTGGAACAACTGGAGTTGGTTGTACTGGCACTTCTGGTGTCGGTACATTTGGTGTTGGCTGCACTGGCACAGGTTTAACCGGTACTTCTGGTGTTGGTTGTGCTGGTACTGTTGGAATATCTAATTCTGGTACTTCAACAACTTCAGGCATACCTGGTACTCCACCGTTGAATTCTGGTAATTCATGAACTGGTGGTTCTGGCATTGCAAATGTTGGTCCTTCTGGCACATTTGGTATTGGAGGAACTGGTTTTTCATTTGATGGTGTTACTGGTTTGTCTTGGCATCCACATTTACCATCTTTGCCATCTTTAATAACTGTTTTTGTCACAGTCCCGTCAGAATTGATGATTGTGATTGTGTGACTTCCATCTCCATTATCTTCAACAGAAACTTTTGGTGATTTACCATCTTTACCGTCTTTAATCACCATTTCTATCTTACTTCCATCCGGATTAGTAATTGTAACAACGTGAGTTCCATCGTTATTATTTTTAACAGTTACAGTTGGTGAAACGCCATCTTTACCGTCTTTACCATCTTTGATAATAGATTTGTATTCACGACCATCAGAATCTACAATTGTCAATGTGTGAGTGCCATCTCCGTTATCAATGATGTTCGCTTTTGGTGATTTACCATCAAAGATTGTAGTTGTTGTTTCTTTACCGTCAGCACCTGTCACTTTAATAGTGTGTGAACCATTTTTGTTATCGATTACTTCAAGTTTTGGTGATTTACCATCACGTACTGTAGTTGTTGTAGTTGTACCGTCTGAGTTCACAACTGTAATAGTGTGAGTGCCATCTCCGTTATCCACAACCTTAGCAGTTGGTTCTTTACCATCACGAACTGTGGTTTCAGAAACAGTACCATTACCGTTTTCTACACGAATAGTGTAAGTACCGTCTTGGTTATCTCTAACTGTTGCTACTGGTGATTTACCATCTTTAATGATTGTTTCAGTAGTTGTTCCATCACCATTTAGAACTGAGATCTTATGAGTTCCATTTTGTTCATCAGTTATAGTCACTTTTGGTGATTTACCATCACGAACTGTGGTTTCAGTTGTCACACCTTCTGGATTTGTAATAACGATTGTATGACTTCCGTCTCCATTATCACGAACAGATGCGGTTGGAGTACGTCCATCAACACCGTCACTTCCATTCTTAACAACAAACTCATTCTTAGTTCCGTCTGGGTTAGTGATTGTTACTGTGTGGCTTCCATCTAGGTTTTCTGTTGTAGTTGCTGTTGCAGCTTTACCATCTTTACCATCTTTGATGATAGTGTTGGTAACATTGCCGTCTACATCTGTAACTTTAACAGTATGAGTTCCATCGTTGTTATCAGTGACTTCAACTTTTGGAGTCTTACCGTCTTTACCATTCTTAACAACAGTTTCTTTAGTTGTTCCATCTGGATTTGTTACAGTAATTGTATGACTTCCATCTGGATTTTCTGTTGTTGTAATAGTAGCTGTTTTACCGTCTTTTCCATCTTTTACTTTAGTTGTTGATTCTGATCCATCTCCATTTCGAACTGTGATAGAGTGTGTACCGTCTCCATTATCTGTTACAGTAACAACTGGTGATTTACCATCTGCCCCATTATCACCTTTTTCACCTTTTAGTCCATCAAGAACTGTTGCAAGTGGTTTTGTATCATCTAATGGTTGACCTGGATTTGTCGGATCTTCTACAAAAATCTTAGTTTCATTACCTTCTTTTTTAGCAACTAATGATTTACCATCTTTACCGTTTTTAACATTAACAGTAATCGGATCTTTTCCTGGTGTTGTAATTGTAATATCAGTACTATTTCCATCTGCACCTGGTTTAGCTGTAACTTCTGGACTGTCTCCTTTGGCACCTTGTGGCCCTCTTATATTACCTGTCTTATTCCAAGTTCCATTGTTTTTCTTATATACATCACCCGTATTGCTATCAATATAAGTATCACCATTTTTACCATCATTTGGAGTTGGAGCAACATTTCCACTTAGAAGTTCACTACCATTACGTCCATCTCTACCACGATTGCCGTCTACACCATCATTTCCATCTAAGACATCACGTTCACTTAGTAACTCATCAACACCTGGATCGTAGACATCATTGCCATTATTATCATAATAAGCTGTAACGTGTGTCCCTGTTGAAGGATGTTCGTTGGAAATTGGTTGGTTAATTTCATTAGCAGTTCCCTCTTCAGGATTATTTCCACTACTTCTAGACACTCTAGCTCTTCTAAATGAATCTACTCCGTGATTAAATGGTTTCAAATCGATTTTTGGTGCACGTCCATCATGTCCATCTAACCCATCCCTAACTGTGAATGTTACTGGTTCTTTTCCTGGTGTTGTAATGGTTACAAGAGTACTGTGACCATCTGCACCACGCTGAGTTATTACTGTAGGAGTTTGTCCATCATGACCTGCTACTCCTGCTTCACCTTTTTCTCCATCTTGAACAAATACTTTTGTTGGTTGTGAACCATCGTGATTATCGACAGTAATCTCTACTCCTTTATGCCCTTCCTCATCTTTACGGATAGCTGTTACCGTTGGTGATTTTCCATCTACACCATCTTTAATGACTGCAAGAGGGTTTTCTGGGTTCAATGGTTGACCTGGATGAGTTGGATCTTCTTGGTAAACTTTTGTTTCTTTACCTTCTTTTACAGTAATTAATGATTTACCATCTTGTCCGTCTTTGACGATGGATGTTTGTACGAGTGTATCTGTTCCTTCTGTATAGTTACCATCGCCATCTTTGTCAATGTAGAAGGTTAGAGTGGTTTGTTTCTTGGCTTCATCACGTTCTGCTTTAACTTTCGGTGTTTGGCCATTTTCACCGTTTTTAACGATAGTTATAAGGGCTGGGCGACCTTCTGGTTGGGTAATGGTAATCGTATGGCTACCATCATGATTGTCTATCACTGTTACTTCTGGTGTGAAGCCATCTTTTCCGTTCTCACCCTTGTCACCTTTAGGACCTTTGATATTGCCTGCTGGTTCCCATGCATTGTTCTTCTTAACGAAGACATCGCCTGTTGCAGTATTAACGAAGCTATCTCCATCTTTGCCATCTGTAGCCTGTGGATCTACTTTTCCATTTAGAACTTCTTTACCATCACGACCTGCTTGACCTGCAGCTCCATCTTGTCCATCTTTCACAATAGAGGTTTGAACGAGTGTATCTGTTCCTTCGGTATAGTTACCATCGCCATCTTTGTCAATGTAGAAGGTTAGAGTGGTTTGTTTCTTGGCTTCATCACGTTCTGCTTTAACTTTTGGTGTTTGGCCATTTTCTCCATTTTTAACAACTGTTGTAAGGGCTGGACGGCCTTCTGGTTGGGTAATGGTAATCGTATGGCTACCATCATGATTGTCTGTCACTGTTACTTCTGGTGTGAAGCCATCTTTTCCGTTCTCACCCTTGTCACCTTTAGGACCTTTGATGTTCCCTGCTGGTTCCCATGCATTGTTCTTCTTAACGAAGACATCGCCTGTTGCAGTATTAACGAAGCTATCTCCATCTTTGCCATCTGTAGCCTGTGGATCTACTTTTCCATTTAGAACTTCTTTACCATCACGACCTGCTTGACCTGCAGCTCCATCTTGTCCATCTTTCACAATAGAGGTTTGAACGAGTGTATCTGTTCCTTCGGTATAGTTACCATCGCCATCTTTGTCAATGTAGAAGGTTAGAGTGGTTTGTTTCTTGGCCTCATCACGTTCTGCTTTAACTTTTGGTGTTTGGCCGTCTACTCCGTTTCTTCCATCTGTCCCATTATATACCTCTTTTGTATTGAGTACCGTATCGCCTTCATCAAATTCATCATTATTGTTTTTATCATCATAAACCGTGATTCGAATTCCTGAACGACTTGATACGCTTGTTGTTCCTGCATATTTTGCTATATCTTCTACTTTAATTTTCGGAGCTCTACCATCCTTACCATTTTCACCTTTTTGACCTTGTTCTCCTTGCGGACCTCTAAGGTTACCGATTTTTCCCCAAGCTCCATCTCTTTTTTTATACACATCTCCTGTTGTGGCATCAATGTATGTATCACCATCTTTACCATCTTCTGGCGTTGGAGCAATAATTCCACTTAATAATTCAGCTCCTCTTGCAGCATCTTTACCATCATTACCATTCTCTCCTTTTGGAGCGGGAGGAATTACAGTACTTGATATTAATTCGTCACCTTCATCAAATACACCATTGTGATTATTATCATAGTATGCTTTTATTTCGGTCCCCGCATATTCACCTGATGCTGGTTGAGTTGATGCTGGTTGAGTTGGTGCTGGTTGAGTTGGTGTTTCATCAGGATTACTTCCTGCCTCGCGTCTTCTTCTTGCACTACGGAAACCACTATAACCAGTTTCCAAATCTTCCTTACGAATCGCTGAATTTTTACGATCATCTGAAAGGCTATGTTCAGGTTTAAAGATTTCATTAGTTGTTTCTGTAGCAGAAGTCGCTTCTACTTTCGCAGGTACATTAGTTACTAAAATGCTACTATCAAGAGCTGAACGATCAGCCATTGTTGCATCTTCTTTTACTTCTTCAACTTTTTCTGCTGGCGCTTTAGCATCATCAAATTTAGTTGGAGTTACTTCTACTGGGTTAGCAACAGTTGGAGCTGCGTAGGTTGTTTCTTTTTTAGGTGTAGATACTTCGGCTGATTTAGTAGCTTCATCTACCTTATCAATAAAAACTTTACTTACTACTGCTGAATTCTTTTCTTCTGCTTGTACAGAATGGACATTAGTAGCTATCCCTAAAATCAAAGCTGTTCCCAATAAAACACTCGCTGCACCAAAATGATACTTACGAATAGAGAAACGTTGTTGCATTTTATACCAGTCAAATGATTTTCTTTGTGCTTGTTTCATATTTCTTACCTCTTTATCATTTTATAGTATATAATTTACATCTAATTTTTAGATATTTCAATATAGTTATCACAATCACTGTATCCTGTTTTTTCCCTCTAGATTCACTTAATTTGTTCTATTTTATATGAACGGTTCAAACAATAAAGTGAATCTCAAATTTTGGTACGAAGAATACAAAAAAATAATAGTTTTTAGACAAATCGGACACAGATAAATCCACTTACTATACATATCAATATTTGCATTTTTCCCTATTTAATGTGATATAATATCCTTAGGAGGTATAAAAACGTATGAGATCCCTATTATCTACAAAAGAACAACGGCAATTACGACTAATGGAAATACTCATTCACAAACGGAAATGGATTCGTCTACATGAATTAGCCCATACCTTAGACTGTACCGAACGCATCTTAAAAAATGATCTAAATGAGTTGCGCTCATCCTTTCCGGATATCGATATCCAATCCTCTGTCAACGGTATTATGATTGATCTCGATTTTAAATCCAGTGTAGAAGATGTTTATCATCATTTCCTTACTCATTCACAATCCTTCCAATTACTAGAATATATGTTTTACAATGAAGGATTACCTATTTATCGAACAGTTGAAAACCTTCACACAAGTAATGCTAATCTATATAGACTAGGAAATCGAATTACACAAATCCTATCAAAGCAATTTCAAATTGAACTAGCTTTTACACCAGCCTCTATCAAAGGAAATGAAATTGATATTCGCTATTTTTATGCCCAATACTTTTCTGAGCGATGCTATTTTTTAGATTGGCCCTTCCCAGATATTTCTGAAGAAGTCTTAACAGAGTTCGCCGACTACTTCTATAAAATTACAAATTATCCAATGCGATTCTCTATTTATAGAATGTACAAGTTAATGGTGGCAATTAGCATCCATCGTGTCAGGAATGGTCATTTCATCGACCTACCCAATCATTTTTTCCAAGACTATTATCCTATTTTGATGAATTTCCCAAATTTTGAGGAGACACTTGCTTATTTCTCTAAACAGTTTGGCTTCGAAATGACACCTGATATAATCGCACAAATTTTTATTTCCTTTATTCAAAGTAACATTTTCTTAGATCCTCAAGAATTCTTCAACTCTTTAGAAGAGAACAGTGAAGCAAGATACTCTTACCAATTACTTAGTCAAATATTAGAACGCCTGTCAAAACAATATAAAATTACTTTTGCCAACCACGATGAACTTATTTGGCATTTACATAACACTGCTTTCTTTGAAAGACAGGAAATCTTTTCTACCCCAATCTTATTTGAACAAAAAGCATTGACGATTAAAAAATTCGAAGTTTACTTCCCAGACTTTATGGGGAGTGCGCGTCAAGAACTGGCTCAATACCGTCAAGCAATTGGACAGCATGACCATCCTGAACAGTTGGAACACTTGATGTACACTATCTTAACCCATGCTGAAAACCTCTCTACTCAGTTGTTAGAAAATCGACCACCTATCAAGGTTTTGATTATCAGTAACTTTGACCATGCTATATCCCTTACCTTTGTTGATATGCTTTCCTATTACTGTAATAACCGCTTTACCTTCGATACTTGGGATGAATTGGAAACAAATCCTGAGATTTTAAATCAGACAGGTTATGATATCATCGTGTCTAATTTCTATATTCCAGGAATTACCAAGAAGTTTATTTGTCAAAATCATCTGTCAATTATGGATTTAGTTAATCACCTCAACACCTTATCAAATGAGATTCATTTGTCCAATACTTTATAAGCTAGAAAAAAGTCAGCATAATCCTGCTGACTTTTTCTCTTATCTGATTTCTATACTTCCTTAACAAAAACCAATTCCTGTTGATGGGACAGGTCTTCTCGGAAGCTAAATCCTGCAAAGCTCAAGCGACGAGCTTCCTCCACTGTTTGAACTTGATTTTCAATCAGGGCTGTCAGGAAGGCACCACGCGCTTTCTTGGAAATGGTTGAGTGAATTTTCAGCTGGCCGCCTCTATCCTCCATGAATTTGAAGGTCACCATTTTTTCTCTGATTTCCTTAGAAAATACGGTCTCAAACTCGGATGACAAGAGAGAGAAAATCACTTCTTCCTGCTTCACAGCTTCATCATAGGCTACCTTCCAATGACTCTTTAAAGTCTTACCAGCGACTTTTAATTTCATCAAAAAATCCAAACGGTGAGGAGCCATAGGTGACAAGGCTGGAACGACTCCGTACAAAGCCGAGGTAATGAAGACATGATTTTCAAGATAGGCTTGTTCTGCCTCTGTCAACTTATCTCTCTTGATATGGCGGTACATGAGCCCATCAAAAAGGTTCAAGGCTGAGTAGTATTGAGCAGCTTGCCTTTTCAAAGCTTGGATATTTTGAAATTCTTCCGCCGCCTTCTCAGCTGATACCTTATAAAAACTCTCCAATTGACTAGCAGAATAGAGGGTCATGGCATCCAGCACGGCCTGACTTTCTGGTTTTAAAGGAGCGGCTTCAATACTTGGCAAATCTGTATTCATTTCTTTTGCTGTAGGGATTAAAATTTTCATATTAATAGTGTAGCATATTTTTTAGCCACAACCAAGAAATTCATCTGATACTCAATGAAAATCAAAGAGCAAACTAGGAAGCTAGCCGCAGGCTGTACTTGAGTACGGCAAGGTGAAGCTGACGTGGTTTGAATTTGATTTTCGAAGAGTATGAAAAACCTCGGTTTGACCGAGGCTTCTCTATTTATTTGGGCCATCCTAACCAGACAGCCACGAGAACAAGGGCTATGCCAGCTAAACTTGTTAAGATAGATAGGAATTTATCTTTTTTCTCCTTGAACTGAGAAAAACCTATCTTCAAAGCGAGCAGTCCGAGTAGCATTGAAGCAAGCATCACATAAAAACCCATTTGTTTGTCCTCCATTAGTATTAATTCATCTTATTATAACATATATTTCTTAAATAAACCTTTTTTACTGCACTTTAAAGGTCTTGAGATAATTGTCTTTTCCTACTTGACCTTCGAAGGTTTTACCATTTTCAAGGTAAGGAAGGTCATCTGATACTGAGGCCTTAACCTTGTATATCTTGCCATCAACTTTAAAGAAGTAGACGGTGTCGCCCTTGATAACAGCTGATTTGAGGTCTGCCACTACACCCTTAATGCTTTCTGTTGTTGCATTGTCAATTTCAAGGTCGTTTTTATTGGCGTACTTGCTGAGCAGTTCTTCTACTGTCGTAGCTACGATGACATTCTGGTACTCGACTGCGTCTACCAAAGCATACTCTTTGACCAAGCCAGCATTGTCCTTCAAGCCCATGATGTAGAGAGGCTTGTCATTAAGGTTGATGAGGATTGGGAAGGTTGCCTTGTAGGATTTCTCCTGAACAGCACCTTCGGCTGATTCACGGGCTGATTCTTCGGTCGCAGAAGCCAAGCTGTACTTAGTGATTTCTCCTGTTCGCATATTTTCTAAGATGAAACCAAGATTACTTTCATCTGCATTGGCCGATGTCACACCTGTGTAGAGGTAGATGTCATTGCCGATAGACAAGTAATTATAGCCCTTGGTAGTCTGGGTCACGTTTTTCTTGGAAATCATGGCATTCCAGAAACCGTCCTTGTACTTGCCGTTGTAGTTGATTTGCTCAATAGTTTCCTCAGCTGGATAGACCCTGTCCACCCATTCTGGAACATCTGCCAAGCTGTATTCCTTGGTTTCTCCATTTGTAGCATCGAGGATAATGACTGAAACAGGACGAGGAACCGCAAGCCCAAATTGCTTTTGGTAAACCGTTGCTACATAGAAAGGATTGCCCTCATCGTCCACCTCAAAAGATGGAGTCTTGAAGATTTTAGTTGGGTACTTCAAGCGTAGGTGACGTTTGACGTCACGGTTAAAATACTCCGAGTCCGAATACTTGATTGGTGTCTTCAAGTCCACCAAGTTGGCATTTCCAGTTACCATATCCACCTTGATATACTCACCGATTCCCTTGGCTTGATTGTTAAACCATTTGATAGGGTCTGCATATTCTAGTGGCGTAACTCGATAAGGTTTCCCATCAATTGTCAATTGGGTATAGGTATCTGCCGCTACGTACTGCGACACCTTATCCGTTAGGGAACCCAAGTAGCGGTCCCCAATTTTTTCAGCAGTACTTCTATCTAAAATAGGAACCTTACTGGTATCACTCTTAGGAAATTCAGTAAAGTCTTTTTCCGTAACCGTAACTACATTGGCATAATTTTTAGCCTGAAAAATGCTAGAAGTCACCAAGGAAACCAAGGCTGCTAAGAGAAGAATCCCTCCAATAGAAGCTAAAAGAACTTTCCCTAACCGATTGATTTTGAAACCCTCAAAATTTAAAGCAGTTTCCGCCTTGCCGTGGCGCACATGAACTGTTTTGACCAGATTGATTCCCTTGCCAAAGCCAAATAAAATTGCCACAAGCAGCAAATGCCCACAGAGGAAAAAGAGAAATTCCCAGCTGGTTAAGTTAAGGGGAGGTAAAAAGATATACCAGGTCGTTGCGATAAAAATAAGTTCAAAGACTATTCGTTTCATTTGCTTTCCTCCTAAATGATTCGTCCTTCCAAGTGATCCAGTTCATGCTGGCAAATCTGAGCTGGGAAGCCTGTCAAGGTAATGGTCTGTTCCTGCCACTTGCTGTCACGATAGGCAACCCTTATAGTTTCATAACGCCTAGTAGGTCTCACACCTGTCAATGACAAACAGCCTTCCTCTGTCTCATAAGATCCTTCAGAGGACAGGAGCACTGGATTAAACATGACCACAGGAACCAAGCCCAGATTAAAGATAATCACGCGCTTCTGCACCCCAATCATATTGGCAGCTAGACCAACGCAGGTCTCACGATTTGCTAAGAGTGTATCCTGCAAATCTCTGGCAAGATACAGATCTTCCTGACTTGACGGCTGAGATACCTGAGATAAAAACAAAATATCCTTTACAATTTTCTTTTCCACTTCCTCACACTCCTCTTACTTTTTACTATATTATAGCAATTATAGCACAAAAGACGATAACTGCAAGCCCTTTCTCTCAACTGTAGCAAAAAGCCATCCGAAGATGACTTTTTTTATATCGCATTCTTGTCAAAACCGAGTTTACGTTGAATAAACTTAACAATTTCGACGATAATAATCATTGAGAAGCTTCCGCCCATAACGATTCCCCATTGTGACAAGTCTAGTTTGGTTACGTGGAAGATTCCTTCAAGCGGTTCTACGACGATTGTTGCCATGAGAAGGATGAAGGATACCAAGATGGACCAGTTGAAGGTCTTAGACTTGAATGGGCCAACTGTCAAGATGGATTGGTAAACAGACTTGACATTGTAGGCATGGAAGAGCTGAATCAAACCAAGGGTTGCAAAGGCCATAGTAAGAGCATCCGCATGAATGGCATGATTGTCACCCACATGAACTGGGTAAAGAAGGGCAAGACCATAAACACTCATGACAATAGCTGCTTGGAGTACACCTTGATAGATGATAGAACTCAAAACACCACCTGAGAAGAAGCTTGCCTTGCGTCCACGTGGTTTATGGTTCATGACACCAGGCTCAGCTGGCTCAACACCTAGAGCGATAGCTGGGAAGGTATCTGTTACCAAGTTGATCCACAGAAGATGAACTGGCTGCAAGACATCCCAACCAAACAAGGTAGATAGGAAGATGGTCAATACTTCAGCAGTATTGGCAGAAAGTAGGTACTGAATAGTCTTTTGAATGTTTGAGAAGACCTTACGTCCTTCTTCAACTGCAACAATGATAGTCGCAAAGTTATCATCTGCAAGAATCATGTCAGAAGCCCCCTTAGAAACCTCTGTACCAGTGATCCCCATACCGATACCGATATCGGCTGTTTTCAGAGCTGGCGCATCATTGACACCGTCACCTGTCATGGCAACGACCTTACCTTGTTTTTGCCAAGCCTTGACGATACGAACCTTATGCTCTGGAGATACACGCGCATAAACAGAGTATTGACCAACTACTTTTTCAAAGTCTTCATCTGACAGTTCGTTGAGCTCAGCACCAGTTAAAACGTGGCCTTCTGTATCATTTGCGTCAATGATTCCCAAACGTTTGGCAATAGCTTCTGCAGTGTCTTGATGGTCACCCGTAATCATAATCGGACGAATTCCCGCTTCCTTAGCCACACGAACAGCCTCAGCAGCTTCAGGACGTTCAGGGTCAATCATCCCAATCAAACCAGTAAAGATTAAATCATTTTCAAGCTCTTCAGAAGTGAGATTTTCTGGAATGCTATCGATAATCTTATAAGCACCTGCAAGGACACGCAAGGCTTGGTGGGCCATTTCAGAATTGTTTGTATGAATGAGGTTTGTAACCTTCTCATCAATCGGAGCAATATCCCCAGCTTTGTCACGAAGAATACAACGTTTCAAAAGTTGGTCTGGCGCACCCTTGACTGCTACAAGGAAACGACCATCTGGCAACGGGTGAACCGTTGACATGAGCTTACGTTCAGAATCAAATGGCAACTCAGCCACACGAGGATATTTCTCTAAGAATCCTTTGACATCGTAGCCCTTGTCCAAGGCATATTGGATAAAGGCTGTTTCGGTTGGGTCACCAATCAAGTTACCTTCTACATCAATTTTAGTATCATTTGCCAAGACAACTGAACGAAGCAGGGGCATTTCAAGACCTAGTTCAATGTCATCAGCTGAGTCATGTAGAACCGCATCGTAGAAGACTTTTTCGACGGTCATCTTGTTCATAGTAAGCGTACCAGTCTTGTCAGAAGCGATGATTTCTGTTGAACCAAGAGTTTCTACAGCTGGCAACTTACGAACGATAGAGTTTCGTTTAGCCAAAACTTGAGTACCAAGGGCAAGAACGATAGTTACGATAGCAGGAAGCCCTTCTGGGATAGCTGCAACGGCAAGGGCAACAGAGGTCATCAACTCACCAAGTGGATTTTTCCCTTGAATGAAGACTCCCACTACAAACGTAACAAGGGCAATAACCAAGATAGCATAGGTCAAGACCTTAGAAAGGTTGTTCAAGTTTTGTTTAAGTGGTGTATCTGTCTCATCCGCATCTTGAAGCATGCCAGCAATATGACCAACTTCCGTGTACATACCTGTATTGACAACAACACCAAGACCACGACCATAAGTCACATTTGAGTTTTGGAAGGCCATATTGACACGGTCACCAATACCAGCATCTGCAGCAAGTTCAACTGTCAAGTCTTTTTCGACTGGCACAGACTCACCTGTAAGAGCTGCTTCTTCAATTTTAAGAGAGTTGGCTTCTAGCAAACGTAGGTCTGCAGGTACTACATCACCAGCTTCGAGAGCGACGATATCACCTGGTACCAATTCTTTAGAGTCAATCTCCGCCATATGCCCATCACGAAGAACGCGGGCAGCTGGACTAGACATGGATTTGAGGGCTTCGATTGCTTCTTCTGCTTTCCCTTCTTGGTAAACACCAAAGGCAGCGTTGATGATTACCACGGCTAAGATGATAATGGCATCTGCGATATCTTCCCCACCAGAAGTCACGACTGACAAGATTGCTGCCGCAACTAGGATGATAATCATCAAATCCTTAAATTGCTCGATGAATTTGACCAAGATTGATCGTTTCTCGCCTTCTTCGAGTTCATTGTGGCCAAATTCGGCAAGGCGCTTTTCTGCCTCACTTGATGACAAACCTTGCTCGGTCGCATCCACAGCCTGCAAGACCTCTTCAGGACTCTGAGTGTAAAACGCTTGGCGTTTTTGTTCTTTTGACATGTGTCTCCTCCTTGACATTGTGTGCAAAACAGACTCTCTTTTCCCTCATCGTATCTTTTCACGACAAACAAAAAGAGACCTGTTAATCATAACAAGTCTCGCTGTTTAAGATAGTGCCGGAAAGCATACTTTTCAGTATAAAATTCGGAATGACGACACTATCACAGGTTTCTGCCAGCTACTCCCTTGAGTAGTTCTATTATACCAAATTTTGAAAAGTTTTCAAAGAGTAAAAACTGACTTATTTGAATTTTCCCTTGAAAACCAGTATAATGGTAGAATGCTATATGACTAGAAAGGAAGTTGAATGAAGCAATCTATCTCAAATCTCAAGTTAGCTGAGCGTGGGGCCATTATCAGTATTTCGACCTACCTGCTCTTGTCTGCAGCAAAATTAGCAACCGGGCATCTTCTTCATTCATCCAGTTTGGTGGCCGATGGTTTTAACAACGTCTCGGACATCATTGGAAATGTGGCCCTCTTAATTGGGATTCGGATGGCGCGCCAACCTGCAGACCGTGACCACCGTTTTGGTCACTGGAAGATTGAGGATTTGGCTAGCTTAATCACTTCCATCATCATGTTCTATGTTGGCTTTGATGTTCTAAGGGATACCATTCAGAAGATTCTCAGTCGTGAAGAAACGGTTATTGATCCTCTTGGTTCAACTCTAGGAATTATGTCTGCAGCAATCATGTTTGTGGTCTATCTCTACAATACTCGTCTCAGTAAGAAATCCAACTCCAAGGCACTGAAGGCTGCCGCCAAGGACAATCTTTCTGATGCTGTCACCTCACTTGGTACTACCATTGCCATCCTAGCCAGCAGTTTCAATTATCCTATTGTGGATAAACTGGTTGCTATCATCATCACTTTCTTTATCTTGAAGACTGCCTATGATATCTTCATCGAGTCTTCCTTTAGTCTTTCAGATGGATTTGATGACCGTCTACTGGAAGATTACCAAAAAGCCATTATGGAAATTCCCAAAATCAGCAAGGTCAAGTCCCAAAGAGGGCGCACCTACGGTAGCAACATTTACCTTGATATTACACTAGAAATGAATCCTGACTTGTCTGTTTTTGAAAGCCATGAAATTGCGGATCAGGTCGAGTCTATGCTGGAGGAACGTTTTGGAGTCTTTGATACCGATGTCCATATCGAGCCAGCACCTATCCCTGAAGATGAAGTTTTAGACAATGTCTATAAAAAATTGCTTATGCGTGAACAGTTGATTGACCAAGGAAATCAACTGGAAGAACTCTTGGCTGACGATTTTGTTTATATTCGCCAAAATGGAAAACAGATGGATAAAGAGGCCTATAAAGCCGAAAAAGACTTGAATTCAGCTATCAAGGACATCCAAATCACTTCCATCAGTCAAAAGACCAAACTCATCAGCTATGAGTTAGATGGTATCATCCACACCAGTATCTGGCGTCGCCACGAAACTTGGCAAAATATCTTCCACCAGGAAACCAAAAAAGAATAGAGAAATCCTGTCCATGAGACGGGATTTTTCTATTCTTCTAGCTATCAAAGTCACTTAGATACTCATAGCGTTCGTATTTTTCAAGGAGTGCTTCGTTTTTCTCATCTAGCTCTTTCTGAAGAGTAGCCAGTTTGCCAAAGTCAGAGCCGTTGGCCTGCATCTCCTCTTCAATAGCAGCGATACAGTTTTCCAAGGATTCAATATCGCCTTCAATGCTTGCCCACTCCTGCTTTTCTTGGTAGGTCATGCGTTTCTTAACTTCTCGAACCTTGACGACTTTTTCCTTTTCGGCTTTTTGCACTTGATTGGCCATCTCTGTTTCAAAGACTTTTTCATCAAGGTAATCAGTGTAATGACCAAAGAAAGGACGAATCTTACCATCCTCAAAAGCGAGAATCTTGGTCGCCACCTTATCCAAGAAATAGCGGTCGTGACTAACAGTCAAAACTGGACCAGCAAAGCCTTGCAAGAAATTCTCCAAAACTGTCAAGGTTGCAATATCCAAGTCATTGGTCGGCTCGTCCAAGAGAAGAACATTTGGTTTTTCCAAGAGCAGTTTGAGGAGATAAAGACGTTTTTTCTCTCCCCCAGACAATTTCTCAATCAAGGTTCCATGCGTCGAACGTGGGAAAAGGAACTGCTCCAGCAACTCTGCAATCGAAGTCGTAGAACCACCGCTGGTCTTGACCTCTTCTGCCACTTCCTGCAAGTAATTGATAACTCGCTTACTTTCATCCAAGCCCTCAATTTGCTGAGAGAAATAGGCAATGCGAACAGTTTCTCCTATCACAACTTGTCCTGCTGTCGGCTCAAGACTTCCTGCAATCAAGTTAAGGAGAGTTGATTTTCCAACACCGTTGTCCCCAACAATTCCAATACGATCTTTAGCCTGCACCAAGAGATTAAAATCTTGCAAAATAGGCTTGTTTTCATAGGCAAAGGAAACATCCTGAAACTCGATGACTTTCTTCCCAATACGACTGGTTTCAAAGTTCATGGTCAAGTCTGTCTCAGCAACGCCGCCTGAAACTTCCTTTTTCAGGTCGTGGAAACGATTGATACGAGCCTGCTGCTTGGTCGCACGCGCCTGCGGTTGTCTGCGCATCCAGACCAATTCCTGCTTATAAAGTTGTTCTTTTTTATGAAGTAGAGCCGCGTCGCGCTCATCCTGTTCCGCCTTTAGGCGAACATAGTCCTGATAATTCCCTTGATACTCAGTCAATCCTGCTCGGTCCAACTCGAAAATCCGTGTTGACAAAGCATCTAGGAAGTAACGATCGTGGGTGATAAAAAGGACGGTCTTCTTAGAATTTTTCAAAAAGAGGGTCAGCCACTCAATAGTCGCTATATCTAAGTGGTTAGTTGGCTCATCCAGAAGCAATAGGTCGTGGTTACCAAGAAGAACTTGCGCCAACTGGACCCGTCTTCTTAGACCACCTGACAATTCCCCAACAGGAGTAGATAAGTCCTGAATACCCAACTTGCTGAGAACGGTCTTGACCTGACTCTCGATTTCCCAAGCTTGGAGAGAGTCCATTTCTGCCATGACACGTTCCAAACGCGCCTGCTTGTCCTCACTATAGTTGAGCATGATCAATTCGTACTCACGAATGAGCTGGATTTCCTTGAGGTCGCTAGATAGAACCGTATCCAAGACCGTCTTGCTATCATCAAAATCAGGATCCTGGGTCAAGTAACCAATCTGGTAGTCATTCTTAGCCGAAAAGGGACTAACATCCCCATCAAAGCCAGAAACACCAGAAAGAACATCTAAAAGAGTGGTCTTACCAGTCCCATTGACACCAATCAGACCGATTCTGTCTAGGTCATGGATGATAAAGGAAATATCCTTAAAAACGGTCTTGTCACCAACGGATTTACTTAGTTTTTCAACGATAAAATCACTCATTTTTTCTCCCTCAGATAATCATGGATGGCTTGACGGTCATTTTCCAATTCTCCATCGACAATGGCATATTCAATCTCTGTTAAAATCTCTCCCAAGTCTGGGCCCGGCTGATAACCATATTCCTTGATCAAAATACCACCGTTGATTTGGATTTCTTTCTTGTCATGAATGGTCAAGTTCTGGTAGGTTTCTGTGATGGCTTGTGGGTTGACTTCTTTTCCTTGGGCCTGACGAAGATTTTCAGCCTGTAAAAGTAAATCCAAGTCAAAGCGGTAACAATCGCGCTTGCTCAATTCTCCCTTTTCACGCAGAGCCAAAATAGTCAGCAAATCCTGAACCTGCTTGGCAAACTGACGTGAGGTCTTCCAAGCTTTCAAAAATGGCTGCGCATTTTCAATCTCCAAAGCCGACAGTAGAGCCGACCAAGCTTGTTCAGAGGATTCAAAGATAAAATCAGTCTCCAAATCAAACAGTCTATTGAGCTTGTCCTGGCTAGATTCCATATCAGGGAGATAATCATAAGCTTGACTCTCAATCATGGAAGCCAAACCCCTTCTCCAAAACGGAGCCAGCAAGAGTTTATCAAACTCAACGAAGGTACGCTCCACAGAAATTTTCTCCAAAAGTGGCGTCAAGGTCTTCATTGCTTTAAACGTTTCTGTCTCAAGTTCAAAGCCAAGACTGGCCTGAAAACGGAAACCACGCATAATCCGCAAAGCATCTTCGTTAAAACGCTCACTTGCCACTCCAACTGCTCGTAAGACTTGCTTTTCCAAATCTTCTAGCCCATGGAACAAGTCAATGATTTCCCCTGTCTCGTCCAAGGCAAAGGCATTGACTGTAAAATCACGGCGCTTGAGGTCTTCTTCTAGCGAGCGAACAAAAGAAACCGCACTAGGTCTACGATAGTCCACATAGACATCTTCTGTCCGAAAAGTAGTCACCTCATACTCCTCGTCCCCATCTAAGACCAAGACAGTTCCGTGCTCGATTCCGATATCGGCTGTTCGCGGAAAAATCTGCTTGGTTTCTTCTGGATAAGAAGACGTCGCAATATCCACATCATGGATAGGACGATTGAGGAGGGCGTCTCGAACAGAGCCCCCAACAAAATAGGCCTCAAAACCTGCTTCTTTAATTTTTTCTAATACTGGTAAAGCCTTCTGAAATTCAGAAGGCATTTGCGTTAATCTCATAATAAGTGTTCTAATCCATAGACAAGCTCATGACGCTTGACAACTTCTTTAATTCCCAAATTGACCCCTGTCATGAAGGAGCTGCGATCATAGGAGTCATGACGGAGGGTCAATCCTTCTCCTTGATTGCCAAAGATGACTTCCTGATGGGCTACTAAGCCTGGCAAACGAACTGAGTGGATGCGCATGCCATCAAAGTCAGCACCACGGGCACCAGTAATCAATTCTTCCTCATCTGCTGCACCTTGCTGAATAGACTCTCGAACTTCTGCCATCAACTCAGCTGTTTTAATAGCTGTGCCACTCGGAGCATCCTTTTTCTTGTCATGATGGAGCTCGATAATCTCCACATGTGGGAAATATTTGGCAGCCTGCTTTGCAAATTGCATGAGCAAGACAGCACCCAGGGCAAAGTTAGGGGCAATCAAACCACCCAAATCTTGGGCGCGAGAAAATTCTTTTAGCTCTGCAATTTCTTCACTAGTAAAGCCTGTCGTTCCAACTACTGGAGCAAATCCATTTTCAAGAGCAAAGCGTGTATTTTCGTAGGCAACAGTTGGAGTAGTAAAATCTACCCAGACATCCGCTTCAAAGCCTGCTAAATCAGCCTTATCCTTGAAAACAGGAATACCCTGCCATTCTGATTCAGACTCAAAGGGATCCAAAACTGCTACCAAGTCCAAGTCTGGATCAGCCAAGACCATCTGACAAGCAGCTTGGCCCATCTTTCCCTTAAAACCAGCAATAATTACTCGAATACTCATCTCTACTCCTGTCTAAGATACAAAACCTGTAGGAACACAAAGTGAAAATAGGAGTTTTGATCAAGAAGTGTCTACTCCTTGGAAGAACTATCTTTTTCACACAGGGTTCCAGGCGTGTTCAATTATCAAGATACAAAGGACGTTAGCTGCACAAGAAAATAGGGAATGACGCTGACTTTCCACAAAAGGCAAGACAGGCATCTTTTTTCATGAGGCAGGTAGTCCGTGTTCAATTGCTAAGATACAAGGCATCTTAACTAGTCTAGAAGCGCCAACTAAATCACTGGAATATAACCCAGAGCAATGCTTCCTGATCCTAGGTGTGTCCCAATGACACTACCAAATGTAGCTAGTGAAATATCCGTACCCACTCCAGATTCAAGCAAGTGCTGACGCAATTCCTCAGCCTTTTCAGGAGCATTCCCATGAATGACAATGACCCGATATTGGCCTGAAGCCGTTGTTTCCTTGATAATTTCAATTAAGCGTTTGGTTGCTTTCTTTTCAGTACGAACTTTTTCGTAAACTTCAATCACACCTTGGTCGTTGAAATAAAGGATTGGCTTAATGCTAAGCAAATTGCCTAAAATGGCAGCCCCATTTGAAAGGCGCCCACCTTTCACCAAATGATCCAAATCATCTACCATGATAAAGGCTGACGTACGGCTGATTTGAATGGCTAGCTTATCCTGAATGCTGGCAAAATCATCGCCCTGGTCACGCCAATTAAAGACGCTTTCAACCATGATACCCAGAGGAGCACTTGTAATCAAAGTGTCTGGAAAAGCAATGGTTAAGCCCTCATATTCATCTATCATATACTGGATATTTTGGTAAAAACCTGAAATTCCAGAAGATAGGAAAAGCCCCAAAGCATGAGTATAGCCTTGTTCTTTGAGCGAAGTTAAGATTTCATCTAACTTGGCAATACTTGGTTGACTAGTCTTAGGCAATTCAGAAGCCTGAGCCATTTTTTGGTAAAATTCCTCAGCAGTCAGATTGATGCCTTCGACATACTCCTCACCATCAATATTGACAGGAATATCCAAGACATACAAATCTTCTCTTTGCAAGGTCTCTGCACTGAGATAGGCAGAAGAATCTGTGATAACAGCTAGTTTCATATTAGAACTCCAAATTGATTCCTGGTAAGTCTAATGCAATTTCAGTTACTTCGTAAGTCAAACGGTTGAGCATGTTCAAACTTGGGCGAGCCAAAGTTTCCACTTCTTCTTGGCTCAATTCACTTGGTTCATTGACAATACGGCCATCGATGTGGTTTACCTGTGAAATGGTTCCACTGATGACAAACTTATCAAATACAATCATAAAGGTCAAGATGACAATCAAGGAAGTCACTTGATTTTCTTGATCATGTTGGAGCAATTGGAAGTTCACATCCACCTTAGTTTCAGGAGCTCCATTTTCATTTTCCCATTCAAAATTACGCGCATCAAAATGATACTGACTAACAAATTCTTGTTCACGTTTAAGATTCATGTCTTTCTCCCTTGGCTACAATATTATAAGCTATTGTACCATAATTTTTTATTTTCATCTAGTTTTCTAAGTTTTAGTCAATCCCGATTTCAGCTCGAACTACGTCTGCGATGGTATCAACATAGTAGTCTACTTCTTCTGTTGTAGGCGCTTCTGCCATAACACGCAAGAGGGGCTCTGTTCCACTTGGGCGAACAAGAATACGACCATTCCCCGCCATTTCTTCTTCCATCTTTTCGATGATAGCCTTGATAGCTGGCACTTCCATAGCCTTTTCCTTCATGGCATTTTCCACTCGGATATTAACTAATTTTTGTGGATAGATGGTTACTTCTGCAGCCAACTCTGACAAGCTCTTACCAGTTTCCTTCATGATTTTGGTCAATTGAACAGCAGATAATTGACCATCACCAGTTGTATTGTAATCCATCAAGATGACGTGACCAGACTGTTCACCACCAAGGTTGTAGCCTGATTTTCTCATTTCTTCAACAACGTAGCGGTCGCCAACTGCAGTGACTGCCTTGTTAATGCCTTCGCGATCCAAGGCCTTGTGGAAACCAAGGTTAGACATCACAGTTGTCACAATTGTATTTTGAGCCAATTGTCCTTTTTCAGAAAGGTATTTCCCGATGATGTACATGATTTTGTCACCATCAACAATCTCACCATTTTCATCAACAGCAATCAAACGGTCACTGTCTCCGTCAAAGGCCAAACCAATAGCTGAGCCGCTTTCTTTGACCACTTCTTGAAGGGTTTCTGGGTGGGTTGAACCAACATTAAGGTTGATGTTAAGACCATCTGGTGTTTCCCCGATAACAGTTAATTGAGCACCAAGATCTGCAAAGATTTGACGGGCACTTGTAGAAGCTGCACCATTGGCTGTATCCAAGGCAACCTTCATTCCACCAAGAGGAGTTCCAGTTGAAACAAGGTAGCCTTCATACTTACGCAAGCCTTCTGGGTAATCTACCAAGGTTCCCAATCCTTCAGCACTTGGACGAGGAAGAGTGTCTTCCTCAGCATCTAGCAAGGCTTCAATTTCTGCTTCTTTTTCGTCATCTAGTTTGAAGCCATCCCCACCAAAGAACTTGATTCCATTATCAAGGGCTGGATTATGACTAGCAGAAATCATGACACCTGCACTTGCTCCTTCAGTTTTAACCAAGTAAGCTACTGCTGGTGTTGCAAGGACACCAAGTTTGTAGACGTGAATCCCAACTGAAAGAAGACCAGCTACCAGGGCAGATTCTAGCATTTCCCCTGAAATACGTGTGTCACGTCCTACAAAGACTTTCGGTGTTTCCGTTTCATGTTGACTGAGAACATAGCCTCCAAAACGTCCTAGTTTAAAGGCCAATTCTGGCGTTAATTCTACGTTAGCTTCTCCACGGACTCCATCAGTCCCAAAATATTTACCCATTTTTATAAAATCCTTTTCCTATTTTTAATTCGTTTTTGAACTAGTTGCTTTCGTTGACGAAGATGTCTCCGACGAACTGCTTGTGCTTGAACTTGGTGCTACTGGTTTTGTAGTGACCTTCATTGTTGTATCAAACGGAGTGATAACTACTGGTAAGACAACACCATTGCGGTCGATTGCCTGCAAAGGTACTGAACCACTGTAATTACCTGTTATGCGTTCGCTGGTTGGTAAAAGCGCAATAACTTTATCAATCTTAGCTAATGTTTCCTGGTCAGTTGTGACCGAAACGCGTTCATTTGACACGGTTACACTATCAAGTTGTAGCTTGGGATCAATCTGGCTTTGGTCAACTTGTGGCACCACAATCATCCCATCTCGCTTAACCTTCTTCCCAACTTTCACTGTGATCTTTTGAGGCGTTGCTACAGCGGTCAATCCACTAGGAAGATTTTCAATGTTCAAGGGAACTTCAATCGTTCCAACACTAGCATCTGTCAAATCCGCTGTCACCTTAAACTTACGAGTACTTTCCTGCATTTCACTGGCCAAGGTCACACGATTGGCACCTGTCAGTACCACTGAAACCTCTGATGCAAATCCGCTAATGAAATACTGGTCATCATCATAGTGAATATCGATAGGAACGTTCGTTATCGTATTGGTGTAGGTTTCTGATTTGACCTGTCTTGCGGTATTGTTATTTTGAAAATTAGTCGATGTTGCATAGATGAATAAGACACAAGCAAAAAAGAGAGATGAAATGATATATAGACTATTTTTTCTCATATTTCCAACCTCCTAGCAAACGGTCCTTAAAACTGACTTTTTCCTCAACAGCTGGCACAAGAATTGCACGTAGTTCTGCTTCAAATTCTTCAATCGTCAAGTCGTGCTTGAAAACACCGTTATAGGTAATAGAAATGCCACCTGTTTCCTCTGAGACAATGAAGGTCAAGGCATCGGATACTTCTGATAAACCGATAGCCGCCCGGTGTCTGGTCCCAAATTCCTTGGAAATCCCTGTGCTTTCTGTCAAGGGCAGATAGGCAGAGGTTACTGCTATTCGATTTTCTCTGATAATCACTGCACCATCATGTAGAGGAGTGTTGGGAATAAAAATATTGATGAGGAGTTCTGCCGAAATTTTGGCATCCAAAGGAATTCCTGTCGCGATGTATTCTTGCAAGGTCCTAACTCGTTGGATGGCAACCAGAGCACCAATCTTACGGGGACTCATGTATTCAACTGACTTAACAAAGGCACGAATCATTTTCTCTTCTGCACTAATTTGAGTAGTAGAAAAGAAATCTGTCGCCCTTCCCAAGCGTTCCAAACCAGTCCGAATCTCTGGAGAGAAGATAACAACCGCAGCAATTACCCCATAGGTAATAATCTGATTAATCAACCAAGAAATCGTTGTTAAACCAAGGATATTGGCCACGACCTGGGCTAATACAAAGATCAAGACCCCCCGCACCAAAATCATAATCTTGGTACCAGCTATCGCTTTTGTAAAACGATACAAAACATAGGTCACAATCAAAATATCAAACAGATTGATGGCAATACTCCAAGGACTAGAAAACAAGCTAGTCCAATATTGCAGGTTGGATAATTGTTGAAAGTTCATCTGCTGTCTCCTCTCTGTCCAAACACGTTCCTCTCTATTATACCATTTTTCTGGCATTTTTTTCCCTATCCTACTTCATTTTAAATTAAGGAAAAATATGATAAAATAAACTGACTAGAAAAAACAAAGGAGAAACCATGTCCCAACTCTATGATATCACTATTGTAGGTGGTGGTCCTGTCAGTCTTTTTGCGGCCTTCTATGCCCACCTACGCCAAGCTAACGTTCAAATCATCGACTCCCTTCCCCAACTAGGTGGACAGCCTGCTATTCTCTACCCTGAAAAGGAAATCCTAGACGTACCAGGTTTCCCAAACCTAACTGGAGAAGAGTTGACCAACCGCTTGATTGAACAGTTAAACGGCTTTGATACCCCTATTCATCTCAATGAAACGGTTCTTGAGATTGAAAAACAAGAAGAAGGCTTTGCCATTACCACTTCTAAAGGAAGTCACCTGTCTAAAACTGTTATCATCGCTATGGGTGGCGGTGCCTTTAAACCACGTCCGCTGGAACTAGAAGGCGTTGAGGACTATGAAAATATCCACTACCACGTTTCCAACATCCAGCAATATGCTGGGAAGAAAGTGACAATTCTTGGTGGAGGAGACTCAGCTGTAGATTGGGCTTTGGCTTTTGAAAAAATCGCACCAACTACCCTTGTCCACCGCAGAGATAATTTCCGCGCCTTGGAGCACAGTGTCCAAGCCTTGCAGGAATCATCTGTAACCATCAAGACACCATTCGTCCCTAGCAAACTCCTTGGAGATAGAAAAACGCTCGATAAACTTGAAATCACAAAAGTTAAATCTGATGAAACAGAAACGATTGACCTAGACCACCTCTTTGTCAACTATGGTTTCAAATCTTCTGTCGGTAACCTCAAAAACTGGGGTCTGGACCTCAATCGTCACAAGATTATTGTCAACAGCAAGCAAGAATCTAGCCAATCAGGTATCTATGCTATCGGAGACTGCTGCTACTATGACGGAAAAATTGACCTGATTGCGACAGGCCTCGGAGAAGCTCCAACCGCTGTCAACAATGCCATCAACTACATTGACCCTGAGCAAAAAGTGCAGCCAAAACACTCAACCAGTTTATAAAAAAGAACCACGAGTCACATAGGATTCGTGGTTTTAAAATGAACTACACCTCAAAAGTTAGACAGAAATACATCTAACTTCTGATATGCAGCCCACCTTCTCTTTGCTCTTGTTTGAATAAGAAATTTTTTGAAGAATCATTAGATTATACAAAGTATTCATATCAGCCTTTTAAAGCTATATAAAAACTCTCCAACTATTCTATTATACCATATAAAAAAATAAATAAATAGACTTGTTTTTTTCTTTTTTTGACGTATACTAATAATAGAAAGCGCTTTAAATAAAATAAAAGGAGGTTTTATGAGGAAAGTAAATAAGGACATTTTATTCTTAACTGGAATCATAGTTTTATGTTTTGGTTTTTTATTATTTCACATCAACCCCTATTATGCCGAACCCTATGCGACACTGAAAGAAAGAATAAATTTATTCTTTTGGCAACTATATTGGAGACCTGTAGGAACTCTCAGTATTATTTCGGGTTGCATTATAACTTTCAAAGGATTGAAAAAATAATCTTTTACTCATGAAGAAAAAATTTGTTATGATTAAACTGAAACTATTGTTTTTCTCTCTACTATCAAGTCTATTATTCTTAGTCACAACATCTACGGTTTTTGCTGATGTCTATCCTGGTACAAATTATGAAATTGTATCTAATCGTATTGTAAAAGATATCAACACAGGAGAGTTATTGTCATTTTATACAACTGAACTTAGAGACGCCTATTTAGAGTCTAAATCTACGTATCAGACTCGTTCTAATGCAACTGGTGTTGCAGACTATAGAACTAAATACTCTCACTCTTACAAGAAAAGCACCACATCAGGTCCTGTAAGTTCAACTGCCTATGGTGGAAAAGCTGGAGCTACTCTGACTGTAGGTGCAGGTGTTAGCTTTTCTGCTCCGGAGTCTGGATCTGGACTTAGTTTAAATCACTCAGTCTCCCATAACGTACCACCCTACACTTATGGTTATATTAGACTAAAAGCATCTTACACAGTAAACGTTCGTAAACTAGAAGTTAGATACTTAGGCACCAACAAATGGGTTCCAGCTGGTGAAACCTCTACTATATCGAATGTTAGCGTTTGGAGCGAACTGGTCACTTGGAAATAACTCATTAGAGACTGGGTAAAAACTCAATTTCAGGAGAAAATGAAATAAATTTTCTCACAATAAAACGCATAGTATCACGGTTTTCAATATCTGATATTATGCGTTTTTGATTTTAAAGAGCTAAATTTCTTAACTTAATGACATTGCTTTTTGCCTTTCCCCTTCTTTTTCAAAAAGCAAAAATGTCCTATCAAATTGATAGAGCATGTGATATAATAACGATGGCACTAACGATACGCCTTGGAAAAGGAGGTATTACAGATGCTAGAACTTCTCAAAATAGTACTTATCGCAGTCATCGAGAATATCATCTCATGGCTGGTGACTCGTTAGTTAGACGATCACTTCGACAAGTAACCTTCCTAGTTAGTGCTATCTAACCCAGAAAAAATCCCCTTGGTATTGCAGTACCGAGGGGATTTCTGATAGCACTAAAATGCTAGAACTTCTCAATTCCTCTTTATTATCTCACATGCTCTATTCAATTGTCAAGAAAGAGGTGTTTTATGTCTTTATAATTCATCGGCTATCTTGTTGATTTTTCTGAGTCTGTGGTTGACACCACTTTTGGTCAGAGGGGTGCTGAGGCTATCTGCTAACTGCTGGATAGAGTAGTCTGGGTGCTGAATCCGCAACTGCGCTACTTCCTGCAAATCTACTGGCAAATTCTCTAATCCCATGATATCTTTGATTTTGCTGATATTGTTGATAGTCTTCATGCTGGCAGAAACTGTCCGTGCGATATTAGCTGTCTCGGCATTATTGGCTCGATTGAGGTCGTTACGGGTTTCTCGCAAAATCTTAACTCGCTCAAAATCATCACGCGCCTGCATGGCTCCGATGACTATAAGAAAGTCCATAATATCTTCGGCTCGCTGGAGATAGGTAACAGCTCCCTTCTTGCGCTCAAGTACCTTGGCATCCAGTAAAAACTGCTGAAGAAGGGAGGCAAGCCCTTGCGCATGGTCTAGATAAACAGAACTGATTTCCAACTGGTACTTACCTGACTCAGGGTCACGAATACTGCCATTTGCCAAGAAAGCGCCACAAAGATAAGCACGACCGGCTTCCTCGTCTGATAAAATCTCCTCATCAATACCTGTTTCCAGACCAAAAAAGGAGTCTGCCAAGTGCAAATCACTCAACAAGTCCTGCACTTTTTCATCTGTAAAAACGGTATAGACCCGATTCTTACGAAGATTACTTCTTTGGTGGTGTCGGATTTCCGATTTGATTTCGTAGAAATGGAGAAAGGACTCATAGAGGTGACGAGCCAGTTTGGCATTTTCTGTCACGACAGACAAGGTTAGGCCCGAGGTCGAGAGACCGATGCTACCAGACATCTTGATAATGGCAGATAATTCATGCCGGCTCAGATGGTGCTGACCCAGGATTTCTTCTTTTACTGCTACTGTGAAACTCATTTTCTCACCTGTATAATCCGCATCAACTCATCCACAATCAAATCTCCATCGTGGAAGGCACCCCCATTTTCCAGACGAAGGAAGTTGGATGAAATCACACGCGGAACCTGCTTACAAAGACCAGCAAAATCATGTTCCACCTGCACCAAGTATTCATCAAACCGGTTGGAATTCATGTATTCCTGAGGCACTTTTTCGATATTCACCAAGACAGTGTCGATAAAAGGGCGGCCAAGGTGACGATGCAAGACTTCCACGTGGTCACTATCTGTAAAGTATTCTGTCTCCCCACGTTGGGTCATGATATTACAGACATAGGCGATTTCTGCCTTGGTTTCCAAAAGCGCCTGCCCGATTTCCTTAATCACGATATTGGGCAAAATCGAGGTAAAGAGAGAACCAGGTCCGAGGACAATCATGTCACTTTCAAGAATGGTCTGGACTACTCGACGGCTAACCAGAGGCGTATCATCGTTGAGGGTATTGGTTACATAGACATGGTCAATCATGCCTGGATGGTCTGCAATATGGCTCTCTCCAGCCACCTCTGTTCCATCCTGAAAGACTGCGTGCAGGGTCAAGGGATGGTCACTGGAAGGATAAATCTTCCCAGTGGTATGGAAAAATTTGCTCAATAACTGCATGGCATTATAGGTCGAACCCTGCATCTCTGACAGACCAGCGATAATGAGATTTCCCAGCGGATGGCCCGCAAAGGCTCCCGCATCCTCAGAAAAACGGTACTGAAAGACCTTCTCATAAAACTTAGGCATATCCGACATGGCCACAAGGACATTGCGAAGATCACCTGGCGGTGTCAACTGCTGCATATTTTTTCTGAGTTCACCTGATGAACCACCATCATCCGCCACCGTTACGATAGCAGCGATTTCCACGTCTTTTTCACGCAGGCTTTTTAGAATGACAGGAATCCCAGTTCCTCCACCAATCACCGTTATCTTTGGTTTTCTCATGAACGGTTTACCGTTTCCTTTCTTCGGTCTTTGTCGCGGTGCCCTTCATTAACAGGCCAATTCTTGGATAAGTCCTGCGCCAAGCGTTTAGCAAAGGCCACACTACGGTGTTGTCCCCCTGTACAACCCATGGCAATGGTCAAAACGGACTTCCCTTCCTTTTGGTAACTTGGCAAAATCGGTTCAATCAAGGCCAACAAATGTTGATAGAAGTCTTCTGACTCAGGATGATTCATGACATAGTCATAAACTGGTTCATCTACACCCGTTTGATTACGCAGTTCTGGTAGGTAGTAGGGATTGGGCAAGAATCGGACATCAAAGACTAGGTCCGCATCAATTGGGATTCCATATTTAAAGCCAAAAGACATGACTTCGATACGGAAAGACTGGGCTTGTTCTTGGTCTGAAAACTGCTCTGCAAGGGTTTTACGTAGCTCACGAGGGGTAAGTTCTGTCGTATCCACCACATTTTGGCTCATATTTTTCAAAGGCGCCAAGAGCTCACGTTCCAGCTTGATTCCATCCAAAATCCGTCCATCTGCAGCTAGTGGGTGACTCCGTCTAGTTTCCTTGTAACGCGCGACCAATTCCTTATCAGCTGCATCCAAAAAGAGAATTTTAAAGTCCAGTTCTTCCTTGTTTTCCAACTCATCCAAAACAGCTTGAATCTCTGAAAAGAAAGAACGGCTACGCATATCCACCACCAAGGCCAACTTATGGTCGTCTTCCTTGGTTTCAACCAACTGCAAAAATTTAGGCAAGAGGGCTGGTGGCATATTATCAATAGTAAAATAACCCAAATCTTCGAAGGACTGAATGGCAACTGTTTTCCCTGCACCACTCATTCCTGTCACAATCACCAAGTGAAGTTGTTTCTTTGTCATCTTTTTCTCCTTATATCAAAAGAAGTTTGGCAGAACCAAACTTCAACTAGCTTATCCAATCTCTGCGATGACTTCGATTTCGACTTTTACATCACGAGGAAGACGAGCTACCTCCACAGCTGAACGAGCCGGAAATTCCTCTTTAAAGGCCGTTTGGTAAACCTCATTAAAAGGAACAAAGTCGTTCATATCGCTCAAGAAACAAGTTGTTTTGACAACATGGTCAAAGTCTGTTCCTGCCTCTGCCAAAATAGCACCGATGTTTTTTAAGACTTGCTCTGTCTGTTCTTGAATCGTTTCTCCAACGATTTCCCCAGTTTCAGGAGAGAGAGGAACTTGACCACTAGCAAACAAAAGGTTGCCAACGATTTTTCCTTGAACATATGGTCCGATAGCCTTTGGAGCTTTGTCTGTATGAATTGTTTTTGCCATTTTCTTTTCCTCACAATTTTTCTAAGATTGCATCCCAAGCCTCATCCATCCCTGCCTTACTGACAGATGAAAAGAGGATAAAGTCGTCACTTGGGTCAAAGTTTAATTTCTTTTTGATTGCTGATTCGTGCTTGTTCCATTTACCACGAGGAATCTTGTCCGCCTTGGTCGCCACAATGATAACCGGAATCTCATAATACTTGAGAAATTCGTACATCTGCACATCATCTGCTGACGGGTCGTGGCGGAGATCCACCAAACTGACAACCGCACGGAGATTTTCCCGAGTCGTTAAGTACTCCTCAATCATGTGCCCCCACTTTTCACGCTCTTTTTTGGAAACGCGAGCATAACCATAACCAGGCACATCCACAAAGCGCATCTTGTCATCAATGTTAAAGAAGTTGAGGAGCTGGGTTTTACCAGGTTTACCTGATGTACGAGCCAGATTCTTACGATTCAGCATGGTGTTGATAAAGCTAGACTTGCCAACATTTGAACGCCCTGCAAGAGCAATCTCTGGCAGGTCATCCTGCGGATAGTGGGATTTATTAGCTGCACTGAGCAAGATTTCAGCATTGTGTGTATTAAGTTCCATAGTCACCTCTAGGCTGTTTCTAGGATTGGTTTATCCGTTCCATCGACAGCTTCTTTAGTGATGCGGACCAATTTCACATTTTCCTGACTCGGTACTTCAAACATGACGTCTAGCATGGTTTCTTCGATGATGGAGCGAAGACCACGCGCACCAGTTTTGCGTTCGATGGCCTTATTGGCAATCTCTTGAAGGGCTTCATCGTCAAATTCCAACTCGACATCATCATAAGAAAGCAAGGTTTGGTATTGTTTTACCAAGGCATTTCTTGGCTCTTTCAAGATGCGAACCAAGTCATCGACCGTCAATTGCTCAAGAGCAGCAAAGACTGGCAAGCGTCCAATCAGCTCAGGGATAATACCGAATTTTTGAATATCTTCTGCGATGATTTCTTGCATGTAGGAGCTGTTTTCGTCAATCGCCTTGTTATTTTGACCAAATCCGATGACCTTTTCACCCAGACGTTGTTTGACGATTTCTTCAATACCATCAAAAGCACCACCCACGATGAAGAGGATATTTTTAGTATCCACTTGAATCATCTCTTGTTGTGGATGTTTACGTCCACCTTGAGGCGGTACGCTGGCAACAGTTCCCTCGATAATCTTGAGAAGGGCTTGTTGCACCCCTTCACCAGAAACATCACGTGTGATCGATACGTTCTCACTCTTCTTGGCAATCTTGTCAATTTCATCCACGTAGATAATCCCACGCTCTGCTCGCTCAATGTTAAAGTCAGCAGCCTGCAATAGTTTGAGGAGGATATTTTCTACGTCCTCACCCACATAACCAGCCTCAGTAAGAGCTGTCGCATCCGCAATGGCAAAAGGTACATTTAAACTCTTAGCCAAGGTCTGAGCAAGGAAAGTTTTCCCTGAACCAGTTGGGCCAATCATCAAGATGTTTGACTTCTGCAAATCCACATCTTCTGACTCTTCACGCGTATCGTGAAAATTGATACGTTTGTAGTGGTTGTAAACCGCCACTGCCAAGGCACGCTTGGCACGATCTTGACCAATTACATAGTGGTTCAAGATATGGAGGAGTTCAATTGGTTTTGGTACCTCAGACAAGTCTGCCAAGACTTCCTCAGCCAACTCCTCCCGAATGATTTCCTGGGCCAACTCCACACATTCATTACAGATAAAGGCGTTGTTCCCAGCGATTATTTTTTGTACTTCTTCTTGGCTTTTGCCACAAAATGAGCAATAAACCATCATATCATTATTCCTAGTTGTAGGCATGATTTCCTTCCGTTCTATTCTATACTGTCATTCTATCTAAAATAAGGTCATGTAAAAAGCATGGATACTATTGACCAAATTGGTAAAGGCATTTAACCAGAGCAGGACAGAAAGTCCATAACGCTTTTTACGAAAAGCCTGTGCTCCAGCAAGCAAGCAGACCAAACACAGCATGGCTGTGAAAAAACCAAATATACTACGTTCCATTAGACTTCCTTTCTCTTGCGGTATTGGATGGTAAAATCATAAGGATTTTTCTCATCCTTGGTATAGTATTTGCTTGAAACTGTCTCAAAAAGAGATAAGTCAAACTCCTCAGGGAAATAGGTATCTCCCTCCACCCGAGCATGGATTTGAGTGACAATTACTTCATCCAAATAGGGTTCAAAAGCCTGAAAAATCTGCTTCCCACCGATAATATAGAGATTCTTGTCTTGGCCCTGATACCAGTCGAGAACAGACTGGACATCCTGAAAAGTAATAACCCCATCTATCTTTTCTTCCGGGTTACGTGTCAAAATCAAGGTCTCCCGTTTTGGAAGCAAGCGACGCCCCATCCCATCAAAGGTCACGCGCCCCATCAAGATAGCATGATTCAGAGTTGTTTCTTTGAAGTGTTGCAGTTCTGCTGGCAAATGCCAAGGCAGACGATTGTTCTTACCAATCACACCCTCTTCATCCTGGGCCCAAATAGCTACGATTTTCTTAGTCATGCTTCCATCCTTTTCACTGATAGTACTATTTTATCAAAAAACTCAAAAAAAGACTGGTTTGGAATAGCTTACAGAATATAAAAAATCCGTAAGAGGAATCCTACAGATTTTTATATGATTATTCTATTTCTTACAAACCAGGTGCTTGTCCAAGCTCTGCGGCAAGCATCCAGATTGTTTTATCAGTTTCAGTTTTAGCGTCTGAGAAGATACCGTTTGTCACATCGTCACCTTCTTCATCAGTGACATCCAAACCTTTTTGGAAAAGTTCTGACAAGTAACGGTAGATAGCAAGAACACGTTCCAAGCTTTCTTCAACATTACGGTATTCACCAGCTTCTTCTTCGATTTCACTGTTTTGAAGGAATTCTGTCAAAGTAGAGAATGGGCTACCACCAAGTGTAATCAAACGTTCGCTGATTTCATCCAATTGACCGTCAAGAGCATCCATGTACTCATCCATTTTTGGATGCCATACAAGGAAACCACGACCACGCATATACCAGTGTACTTGGTGCAAAGCCACATGAGCTACGTACAAATCAGCAACAGCTTGGTTCAAGACTTCCTTTGTTTTTGCCAATGCTACTGGCGCTGCTTTTGTTAATGATGTTACATCTTTTACTGCTTCTTTTTTCAATTCTACCATTTTATTTTACCTCATTCATTATTATTTGTAACCACTTCTTACTGATTACTATCTTAGTATACTACTAAGAATAACCAATAGCAAGCCAAATGACTCACATGAGAAAAGTTGCAATAGACTGATAATTTAAGAATTTTTTAGAATGAAACCCAGTCCCCTTACACCTCTCTTATACTCAATGAAAATCAAAGAGCAAACTAGGAAACTAGCCGCAGGCTGTACTTGAGTACGGCAAGGTGACGTTGACGTGGTTTGAATTTGATTATCAAAGAGTATTAACTGCGACAAAATAAAGAAAAAGAGGATGCAATTTTCTTGCACACTCCTTTCTCAAACTTATATCTTAATACCAAACACTGATGTCAACACGACCACGAATTCCTTTTAAGTATTCAGATGAGGTATATTGCCATCCTTTTTCACCTGAATAATGAGGATTTGTCCAATCAAGCGCATCCGTATAGGCTGCTACCCAGTTAACATGTTGCAAAATATCAGGATGATTCAAACGAGTTTGTAAAAGTTGACGGTAGCTATAAACTTTCACATTTTGATAACCAGCTTGTTTCATTGTTGCCATATATTTGTTGATAATCTTGACCCAGGTTCCAGTATCACTTGGAGCTCTCTTGCTCTTATTGACATATTCCCAGTTCTCAACATCGTAGTAGATAGGGTAAGACAAGTTCATCTTGTATTTTTTCAAGAGTTCAATGGTCTGATTAGCATCATTCTCAGCATCAGTCTCATTTTCAGCATAAGTATAGAGGTAAACACCGTAAGGAATTCCAAGACGGTTTAACTCCTTAATATTATGAGCCAATTCCTTGTCCTCAGTTCCACTATAGCCCAAACGAACAATGACTCCATCAACGCCATTATCATCGATGACCTTTTTCCAGTCACTGATACGACCATTGTGTTCACTGACATCGATAACTTTTTTAACTTGATCAGTCCCAACTTGTTCTTCACGATGGTTAAAGAAATAACGTCTGCCATTTCGGTGAACCCAGCCAACATTCAAGTCTTTCTTTTCTTTTAACTCACCTGAGTCAGAAAAAATATAGCGAGCATCATCCATGACTAATTCACCAGTCGCCATAGCACCACTTCCTGTCAAATAGTAGTTACCCTGCCACTCATCTTTGGCCATGTAACCCCACTTCTTGAAATAGTACCACTTGCCGTCTACCTTTTGCCACTCTTGATTTGCATAAGAACCATCGGACTTGAGATAGAAGTAAGATGAATAGGCTGGATCATAAAGCCATTCATTTTGCATCATGGCACCTTGACCATTCAAGAAATAATTTCCCTGCCATTGACTTTTAGCCATATAGCCCCACTTCTTAAAATAGTACCATTTACCTCCAACAGAATGCCATTCCTGGTTAGCATAAGAACCATCAGACTTCAGGTAAAACCAATTCCTATAGGCGTTATCATAAACCCATTCATTCTTAGCCATATAACCACCTGATTTTAGGTAGTAATTGCCCTGCCACTCATTTTGAGCATAACGACCATCTGACTTAATATAAAACCAAGCCTTATAGTAGTTATCAAAAATCCACTCACTCTTGGCTTTGGAACCATCAGCCTTTACATAATAATCCCCCTCCCAGTGGGCAGAAGCATTGGTCTTTACTCCTGCACTCGTTTGAGTTTTATTAGAAGACTGATTTTGCTCTGAACTACTTGAAACTGTCGTTGCATCCTGCGAAGTTTTTGCTACCTCAGTTTCATTTGCAGCTACATGACTAGTTGCCAAGCCTAGTAAAAAGATACTCGCTAATCCAATTTTTCCAATCTTTGTTTTCAATCTTTCCTCTCCTATAAAAAATGGAACAGACATCTCAATGCTGTTCCACCTAGCTTTTGCTACTGATTATTTTACAAAGTCAAGCAAAGCCAAGAAGCTTTCTGCTTCAAGTGACGCACCACCTACAAGGGCACCGTCAACGTCTGGACAAGCCATGTATGAAGCAACGTTTTCAGGTTTAACAGAACCACCGTATTGAACACGAACTTTGTCCGCAACTTCTTGACCAAAGTCAGCAGCTACAACGTCACGAACAACTTTACACATTTTTTGTGCATCGTCTTGTGAAGCTGATTTACCAGTACCGATAGCCCAGATTGGCTCGTAAGCGATAACTGATGCAGCAACTTGTTCAGCAGTCAATCCAGCCAATGCAGCAGATACTTGAGCACCTACGAATTCAGCAGCTTTACCAGCTTCATAAGTTTCAAGTGATTCACCACAACAGATGATTGGAAGCATGCCGTTTGCAAAGATTGCTTTTGCTTTTTTGTTGATATCTTCGTCAGTTTCATGGAAGTAGTCACGGCGTTCTGAGTGACCGATAACAACGTAGTCAGTACCGATTTCTTTCAAAACTTGTGGGCTAGTTTCACCAGTGAAAGCACCTGCATTTTCAAAGTAGCAGTTTTGAGCAGCAACTTTAAGGTTTGAACCTTTAGCAGCAGCAAGAACAGCTGTCAAATCAAGAGCTGGAGCAGCGATACCTGCTTCAACAAGATCTGATGAAGGAAGTTTTGATGCAACTGCTTCAACGAATGCTTTAGCTTCTTCTGGATTTTTGTTCATTTTCCAGTTACCAGCGATAAATGGTTTACGTGACATTTCACATACCTCTTTTTTCAATTTATTTTCTACTTATTTTATCACAATTATACACAGCTTGCAAATCTTACTCGGATTTCAAGCCTGCTTGCATGGATTAATCCTTCCAAAGATCCATAGCATTTCTAAAATCTGCAGATACCTGTGTCAACTGAGGATTGCTTGCTTCTCTTTCTGCCCGCTTAGCCTCAATTTGAGCCACACTTTTGATTCCTTCATGGCGCCAATTTCTCAAAATGGCCTGAATGTACTTCCAATTTGCTTTTCCATTCAAAACAGCTTCACGAAGAGCTTCCTTAATCAAGTCAGCACTGGTCCCATCTTCCTTTAGGGTCTTGGTCAAATCTTCAATTTCAAAAGGTGTCAACAAACGTCCTAATTCCTGCTGGAAGATTTCTACCAAATCCTTGAGCTGGTTTTGAGGTGTCAACTGATCTGAATTCGAATGAGCAACTCCAAGCAAGTCATCCAAACGTTCCAAAGCTAAACTAGCATCAAAAAGCAATTCGATTTCACCATTCAATTCGATCGTTCGATACTGAAGTAGTCCCCTCTCCGTCAGATTGGAAATGGCCTGGTTGACATCTGAAATTTCCTTGCCAATCCTTTCAGCAATCTGACTTGGAGACATTTCTTCCAAGCCTGTCGTATTTTGCAAATAGAAAAATTGCCAGACTAGAAAATCGTCGCTAGAAGGAAAGAGTTCCTTAAAATGCAAGAGCAGGGCACTCGGTAAAACCAAGTTCCCTGATTTAAAAGCGTCTAAATATGTCATAATTCCTCTTATAAATACCCATATGCAGATGCATCATCTTCTATCTTTCTCCAGTCAAAAGGCGTCTCCTGATAGACAGCATAATTCACCCAGTTACTGAAAAAGAGGGCTGCTGATGAAGACCAACAAAGACAAGGTACCTGATTAACATCATCATCCTTAAAGTAATTTTCTGGAATATGTGGTTCTAAACCTGCGTCACGATCTCGAAAATACTCTTTTGCCAAGGTATCACGGTCATATTCCAAATGCCCAAAACTATAAATTTCTCGTAAATCACGACTGGCCAAAATCGAAACCCCAACCTGAGGTCCTTCTGATAAAATTTCAAGATTGGTCTTGTTTAAGACTTCTTCCTTAGAAATCTCCGTATGCCGTGAATGAGGAGATACATAGCTATCGTCAAAGCCTCTAAAGAGAAGATGACCTTCCTTTAAGGTGTCCTGAGGATAGATACCCGATAACTTACTGTCCATCTGGTATTTTTCCACTCCATAGCGCAGATAAAGACCAGCCTGAGCACCCCAACAGATATGAAGGGTCGAATAGACATGAGTCTTGGACCACTCGATTACCTGACTAAATTCCTCCCAATAGTCCACTTCCTCAAATGGTAAATGCTCAACTGGAGCACCCGTGATAATCATGCCATCAAAATACTCATCTTTGACTTCAGGAAAAGTTTTATAAAAGGTCTCCATGTGCTCTGAACGAGTTGTTTTAGAACGGTGGCTCTCCATATAGAGGAAATCAATATCCAGTTGTAGAGGTGTATTGGCCAAATGGCGTAACAACTGGGTTTCTGTGACCATTTTCTGTGGCATGAGATTTAAAATTAAAATCTTCAAAGGACGGATATCTTGGTGGGCCGCACGTTGATCATCCATGACAAAGATGTTCTCTGTCCGTAAAATCTCAACAGCTGGTAATTTTTTATCAATTCGAATCGGCATAACCCTCTCCTAACTGTATTCTTTCAGGAATCATTGCATATGTTTGAAACTCTTCGAAAATCTCTTCAAACCGCGTCAACGTTGCCTTGCCGTAGATATATGTTACTGACTTCGTCAGTTCTATCTGCAACCTCAAAGCTGTACTTTGAGCAGCCTGCGGCTAGTTTCCTAGTTTTCTCTTTGATTTTCATTGAGTATGAAACTAAATCTCAAACACTTAGTCCTTTTATTATACTGCAAGAAGATATAGTTTTCAATTATAGTTTTTCTCTAACTAGCTATAGTCTATTTTTATATCCTAATGTAGAGAAAACAGCCCTAGGGACTGTTTTTCATTAATAATGCATCAGAACTTTGTAATCGTAGTCACCGATTTTTTCACGGCCGTTCAATTCATCCAATTCAACAAGGAAGGCACAACCTGCTACAACACCACCAAGTTTTTCAATCATCTCGATGGTTGCCTTAACAGTTCCACCTGTAGCCAAGAGGTCATCTACGATAAGAACACGTTGACCTGGCTTGATGGCATCCGCGTGCATAGTCAAGGTATCAACACCGTACTCTTTTTCATAGTCAGCAGAAATGACTTCGCGTGGCAATTTTCCTGGCTTACGAACAGGCGCAAAACCAATTCCCAACTCAAAGGCAACTGGACAGCCCACGATAAAACCACGAGCCTCAGGACCTACAATCATGTCTATTTTCTTGTCAGTAGCATACTGAACAATTTCACGAACAGCGTAGCTATAAGCATTCCCATCAGCCATCAAAGGACTGATATCACGGAAGGTAATTCCTTCCTTAGGATAATTTTCAATTGTTGCAATGTAATCTTTTAAATTCATCTTTTTCTTTCTTTCAAAGTTTTTACTCCCTATTATACCATATTTTCTAGTAAAGAAGGAAGAGAAAACAGTATTTCATTTGCCCTCACCCTATAAGCCAAATAAGATGACCATTTTAGAGAGACTATAACTTACATACAAAAACGAGCACTTTCGTACTCGTCCTCTTTTATAAACTACTGATTAAAGTGAGTTTACGTCAACTTTGATACCAACACCTTGAGTAGTTGTGATAGTCAAGTTTGTTACGTAAGTTCCTTTAGCTGTAGCTGGTTTTGCTTTTTGGATTGTTTCGTTGAAAGCTTTGAAGTTTTCAACCAATTTTTCAGCTTCAAATGATACTTTACCGATGATTGCTTGAACGTTACCTGCACGGTCAGCACGGTAAGTGATTTTACCACCTTTAGACTCTTCAACTGCTTTAGCAACATCCATTGTCACAGTACCAGTTTTAGGGTTTGGCATCAAGTTACGTGGTCCAAGGACACGTCCAAGACGTCCAACAAGAGCCATCATGTCAGGTGTAGCGATAACTACGTCGAAGTCCAACCAACCGTCGTTGATTTTAGCAACAAGGTCATCTTCACCAACAAAGTCTGCACCAGCAGCTTTTGCTTCTTCAGCTTTTGCACCACGTGCGAAAACAAGAACGCGTGAAGTTTTACCAGTACCGTTTGGCAATACCATTGCTCCACGGATTTGTTGGTCAGCTTTTTTAACGTCGATGTTCAAGTTGTAAGCAACTTCTACAGTTGCGTCAAATTTTGCAAAGTTAGTTTCTTTTGCAAGTGCTACAGCTTCTTCTACGCTGTATGCTTTTGTGCTGTCGATTTTCTCAAGAGCAGCACGAAGTTGTTTGCTTTTTTTAGCCATTTTCTATTCTCCTTGTAAGTGGTTCAATCGATTTTCATCTCCCACGTCACTCCTCGAAATGATGAAGTCTTGCGGGTTATCAGTCTATTATTTTTCTTTTCCTACGTCGTTAAGTTCCCTTGCTGTACCCAAGTACAAGCATCAGTCACTTGCCTAGTATGAAAAGCAACTAATAGACTGCTGTGAGATTTTCTACTGTGTTATTGATTAGTCAACAACAGTGAATCCCATAGAACGAGCAGTACCTTCGATCATACGCATTGCAGACTCTACGTTTGCTGCGTTCAAATCTGGCATCTTAGTTTCTGCAATTTCTTGTACTTGTGCACGAGTAACTGTAGCAACTTTAGTTTTGTTAGGTGTACCTGATCCTTTTTCAACACCTGCAGCTTTTTTCAAAAGAACAGCAGCTGGTGGTGTTTTAGTGATGAAAGTAAATGATTTATCTTCGTAAACTGAGATAACAACTGGAATGATCATACCAGCTTGGTCAGCTGTACGAGCGTTGAACTCTTTTGTGAATCCCATGATGTTGATACCAGCTTGACCAAGAGCAGGTCCAACCGGTGGAGCTGGTGTAGCTTTACCAGCAGGGATTTGCAATTTTACAAGTTTTTCGACTTTTTTAGCCATTTTTAAATCCTCCTTTGTGGTTTTGGCGGTAATTAAAGATTTTTACCTCCCACAAGTATGCTTTTCACATACCCATCTATTATACACTATTTATCTAGAATTGCAAGAGAAAAGTTTATTTTTTAATCGACGTAATCTCCGCCTTCAAATCCATAGTATTCTTCCAAGCTGAGACCAGTCTCAGCAATTTCTTTAGCTTCTTTTCCGACATAACGAAGGTGCCATTCCTCAGCCATATAGCCTGTTTCCTTTTCCTTACCTTTGAGATAACGGACAACAAAGCCATAATCAGCAGCATGGTCCAAGAGCCATTGGGCCGCCTTCTCTTCTGTCACCAAATCACCATTTGTCCCAATCACATCAAAAGCCAAGCCTGTCTGGTGTTCGCTATAGCCAGGACGGGCAGAATAACGGTCGGCAGCTTCTTTCCCATCTTGGTTGACATAATCTTGATAGAGCTTAGTCTGAGTCTCATAACTTCTAAAGCCACTGTAATGGTCACTTATTGGGAAACCTGCCTCTTGCATAGCTTTTATGAGTTTGACCAACTCTGCCTTGGCTGTCGGATTTTCCCCTGGATTATAGTCTTTCGACAATGGATAATGTTTATTGGCTACGATGATTTCATCGTATTTCCCTTGGATGCTGTAGTAGTCTCCTTTGTTAGCCACTTCTGCTTTCTTCTGGGCAGCTCCTTGAGATTTACTGTCGGCTGTTCCATCAGCTTTGGCTGTTTGTTCTGTCTTAGCTGCGCCATCTTCATTTTTTGCTTTTTCTTGTGAACAAGCTGCTAGACTCAAGGCTAGCAAGGCTGTCAAGATAAGGTATCTTTTCTTCATTTCTACTCCTTTATTCTAATAGTTTATCTACTTCTGATGATAAACGTTCGACTAATCTTTTAATCTCATCCGGTTTTGCTTGGCAGGTTTCTGCTGTCATTTCTTCAAAAGGAACCCACCAAACTGGCCCACGTCCCTTGAGACCGTGACCATTCATATCACCTGTCCGTCTAGGAAAAAGATGCCAATGAAGATGAGCATCGCCATTTCCTAGCAGTTCGATATTCATTTTCTCAGCAGCAAAAGCCTTGGCAACTGCTTCTTGGACCACACTCATTTCCTCTAGAAAACGGATTCTAGTTTCCTTTTCTAAATGGTGCAATTCGGTGACATGTTCCTTGGCTAGAAAGAGACTATATCCTGCAAAATACTGGTGGTCTCCAACCACAAGGTAGCCTGTTTCCAACTCTTTGACAAAATAGGGATTTTCTCCAGCTTTGATGAGCTCAATTCTCTGGCAAATCAGACACATGAGTCTCTCCTTTCAATTCTAATAGGTTCAATCTTGAATTTAACAACTTGATATTGAGATGCTTGTATTCTTAAGTATGTAGAGATTAAACCACTCACTGTCAAACCGTACTTGATTCACCCCTTAGATATCTGTTGTCAGACTAGCCCCAATCCTCAACTGCTTCAAAGTCGAGAAGGATGTAATTAAGGTCAAAGTGTCAGTGTTTATAGGTCATCATTCCCCTCCCTCTTATCTTTATAAAATAAATTCTTAATCTTATTAAAGAATGGAATAATATATTTGTGAAATAAATTCTTAATCTTATTTAAAAATGGAATAACTTTAAAATAATTTCTAAAGCGTCTCTCGGTTAACTTAGGTCCCTGTAGTTTCCTATATTCTTCGATATAAATTGTAGATACTTTACCAATTTCACTTTCCCCGAAAATAATAGCTTTTGAAATTACTTCACCAACAATTAGAATAAGTGAAACCATTCCAACAAGCAGAGCAATAGAAGGATCATTAGACAAATAATACACTATCACAGCATCAACTGTAACAATAACGAAAAGGAGCATTATAAAGCCTATTTCAGATTCTCTATCATCTATTTCATTAACACTCAATTCCGGGAGTAAAAAAATTAAAATCACTACAACAAGTAAGCAGAAAGCCAATAACAAAAAGAATACTGTTGATTGTTCGATAAAACTATTATATCCAGAGTAAATGAGAAACAGCTGAAGTAATAACATCACATACTGCAATAAATAAAACCATATTTTAGCTAAAGTTATAGACGAAATATTTTGTTCTACTTTTATATCTAGTAATCGTTTAGAAATTTGTATCCGATGAGCTAGTTCTTTTAAATCCTCTATTTGAAGTCTTTGAGAAGCAAGTTTATCCTCTATCATTTCTATTTGGTACCATACATACCCATCATCTTTTATCCACTGATATTTTCCAAAAGTTTTTATTTTTCGTCCAAATGGATTAATTTTTTGAGAAATTTTAAAAAGTAGTTTTTCTAAATCTGGATTAGTAATCCCTTTATCTACCAGTTCATCGGCATAAACAACTAGTTCTTTAAAGTTTTCTTGTTTATTTTCATACACATACTTATAATATTCCTCTTTTTTTTTTGGAAATAAGCATACAAACTCGAAATCAACCCTGTTATTATAGCAGGCGTTGCTAATTGTTTCAGTATTTCATACATTATACTTTATCGCCCCTTCACTCCACTAACTCACTTCTTAGATAAGCATCGACCATACGCTCCGTTGCGACCACCGAATCAATATGAGTACGCTCATAAGAATGGCTAGACTCGATACCAGCACCGAGAAGGGCGTGTTTGACTTCTGCCCCTTCAGACATAGCTGCTGAAGCGTCCGAACCATAAAATGGATAGATATCCAGCTTGAATGGAATATCTTGCTCTTTAGCCAAGGCAACTAAGTGTTGACGGAAGTCATAGTGATAAGGGCCTGAAGCATCCTTGACACAGATAGATACTGTGTACTCATCTGTCTGCTGGTCATCACCCATGGCTCCCATGTCCACAGCCAGATATTCAACTACTTGAGCAGGAATGCTAGAGTTTGCACCGTGTCCCACTTCTTCAAAGACTGAAAAAGCAAAATGGGTTGTTACGGGCAACTCAATCTTCTCTTCCATATAAATACGAAGCAGATTAAGCAAAATCGCCGCACTGACCTTATCGTCCAAATGACGAGACTTGATAAAACCTGTCTCTGTCACGACAGTTCGTGGGTCAAAACTGATAAAATCACCGACCTCAATGCCAAGAGCACGAGTTTCTTTTTCATTGGTCACTTTTGCATCCAAACGCACTTCCATATTTTCCTGCGTGCGTTCTACAGTTCCTGCATCCTTGTAGACATGGCAAGAAGTTTGGTGGATAAGGATGGTTCCTGATACTTTTTCACCTGTACTAGCCACATGAACGGTACAGTTTTCTCCTTCAATCATGTTCCAAGGAAAACCACCGATACGGTCCATTTTGAGACGACCGTCTGGTTTGACAGCACGGACAATAGCACCAAGCGTATCTACATGGGCAGTCACATAGCGATGCTCCTCGTCATTTTGCCCTTTGATGGTTACATTGACACCGCCCTTGGCTGTGCGAACTGGCTGGTAACCAAAACCTTCTAGAGTCTTGACTAAATAGTCCGAAATCTCCCGAGTGAAGCCCGTTGGCGACGCAATGGCTGTCAGTTCTTTGATATATTCTACTGTTTGATTCATTTCTTCACCTCTTTTGCTACCTATTATAACACATTTATCATCGGATAAAAAAAGAAAATCACTCCTGTAGCCTTGACTACAAAAGTGATTTTAATGATTACTCCATTTCAAAAACATCGCTTTCTTGCTTGTTTGGTAGAACCAATGAGAGCAAGATTCCGACAATGGCTGGTACTAACCATGGGAGTGATGCCTTGGCAAAAGGAAGAGTCTTGACAAGATTTGCAAGAAACTCAACTTTAAATGAGCTTCCTAATACGCTTGCAATGGCAATAGCTGTAACCACAGCAATTGTCAACTGCATACCTGGTTTTGAAAGAGCCACAAATTTGTTGACAATGACAATCATAACGATGGCAATCGTGATTGGGTACAAGATAACCAGTACTGGAATGGAGTACTTGATAATCGCATCAAGACCCAAATTAGCAATGGCAAATCCAATCAAGGTAAAGGCTGTCGCATAAACCTTGTAGCTGATTTGTGGGAAGCGTTCATTAAAGAACTCAGCTGTTGACACAATCAAACCAACTGTTGTTGTGAAGCAGGTTACAGTAACCATAGCTGCAAGGAAGAGTTGAGCTGTTGAACCAAAGATTTCTTGAGTAGCTTGTGACAAGATGTAAACACCTGGTGTTCCACCCTTCATCGCTTCAGCTGGTACCGGGAAATGATTTCCAAGGAAACCTAAACCGATGTAAAGAGCGCTGAAGGCAAGGGCTACAACGATACCAACAACCCAAATAGTTGAAATGTATTCTTTCTTACTTGAGAAACCAAGTTGTTTCAAGGTTTGAACTGCGATTACGCTAAAGGCAACTGAGGCAAGAGCATCCAAGGTATTATAACCTTCTAGGAAACCTGTACCAAAGGCAGAAGCTTGATAAGCAGCTGAAGCAGCTTGAGGACTTGTTCCACCGTATTTGAAAGCTCCCAGAACAACCAAGATAACAATCAAAATCGCAAAGACTGGTGTTAAAATACGGCCGATACGGTCCAAAATTTTTGATGGATTGAGCGAAATTAGATAGGCTGCTGCAAAGTAAAGAACCGTAAAGACAATCAAACCAAGACCTTTATTTGCATCCGACAAAAGGGGGCTAATCCCTACTTCGTAAGCTGTTGTAGCTGTACGTGGAATGGCAAAGAATGGACCGATTGACAAGTAAAGAACCGAGAGGTAAAGAGTCGCAAACCAAGGCGCTATCTTTGTTGAAATCTCGTAGATATATCCTTTAGGATTTAGCGTTCCAATAATAAGGGTCAAGACGGCGATACCGACGCCTGAAAAGACAAAACCTGCGATGGCAGGAAGAAAATGTTCTCCAGATAGAGCACCTAGAGAAGGCGGAAAAATCAAGTTCCCCGCACCAAAAAATATTCCAAACAGGAGTAAACCTGTTAAGGCACCTTTTTTAGCCATGAAAATCTCCTTCATATTTATAAAATACTGACCTAGTATATCATGAATAAGAGTATGAAAAAAGCTTCACGAAGTAAATATTGAATGTTTTCAAGATTCTTAAAAATGAGAATTGTCTAAAAATAATATCCCCTACCCAGTCCACACCAAGCAGGAGAAAATTCTACTGTTTAAAGTTCTTCAAAAGCCATCATGCCACCCTGAACATTGATAACTTCATAACCTTGTTCAGCTAGGAATTGGCAAGCACGCGCTGATCTCATTCCAGATTTACAAATAACATAATGTAACTGGTCCTTGTCCAATTGATCATAGGTATCAGTCAGTTGACTCAGAGGAAGATTCTGAGCACCTTCTAAATGAAGAGCTTCAAACTCATCCACTTCTCTCACGTCCACTAAAGAAAGTTGGTCATTTTGGTAAAGCTGGTAAAATGCGTCAAAGGTAATTTCTTTCATTCTTTTTCTCCTAATACTCTTCGAAAATCTCTTCAAACCACGTCAGCGTCGCCTTACCGTAGGTATGGTTACTGACTTCGTCAGTTCTATCCACAACCTCAAAGCTGTACTTTGAGCAGCCTGCGGCTAGCTTCCTAGTTTGCTCTTTGATTTTCATTGACTATAAAATTGCTTTAATCCTTTTTTTCAAATCTGGTACCACTTCTGCCTCAAACCAAGGATTTTTAGCCATCCAGATTTGATTTCGCGGTGAGGGGTGAACTAATGGAAAATAGGTTGGTAAGTAGTTCTGGTAATGTTTTACCCTTTCTGTCACCTTGCCACTAACTTTCTCCTGTAAATAGTAGGCCTGGGCATATTGCCCAATCAAGAGGGTCAATTGAATATCGGGTAATTCTTGCAAGAGCTGTGGATGCCATTTTTCTGCAAAACCAGTTCTCGGTGGCAGGTCACCTGACTTACCATGCCCTGGAAAGTAAAAATCCATAGGCAGAACAGCAAAATAACCTGAATTGTAAAAGGTATCTTCATCCACACCTAGCCACTCCCGCAAACGATCACCACTTTTGTCCTTCCAGTAAAGGCCTGCTTCTTGGGTTTTAAGACCAGGCGCTTGACCGATGATATTGATGCGAGCAGTCTTTGGCGCTGCAAAGAGAGGTTCGATTCCGCGTTCTGTATAGCTGGCATTTTGTGGATCTGACATAATAGCCTGCTTGATTCTTTCAATTTGAGACATCTACTTTCCCTCCAAAAAGAAGTCTAAGCATACAATCTCAGACTTCTATCGTTTTATTTGATCAATTCATAAATAGCTTCGGCATAGATTGCTGCAGCTCGGAAGAGATCATCCAAGGCGATAAATTCATTGGCTTGGTGCATGGTGTCAATTGAGTCTGGGAACATGGCACCATAGGCAACACCTCGTTCTAGCAAGCGACCAAAGGTTCCACCACCGATGACTTGCTCGTGACCTTTAAGACCAGTTTGTTTTTCATAAACATTCAACAAGGTTTGCACAAGTGGATCTTCCATTGGCACATAGTGAGGGGTATGACCGTGTTCAGAAAGGCTAACAGAAGCAACTGGCAAGTTTTCAAGGATTGACTTGATTTGTTCTGGACTTGTTCCTTTTGGATAGCGGATGTTAAGGGCAATGGTATTATCAGTGCTTGTTTCGTCAAAGCGGAAGACACCGGCATTCATAGAAAGAGCACCCATCTTTTCATCCACATGAGCAATTTTGAGATTTTCACCCTCATGGTCGTTCAAGAGAATTTCACCAGCGATGTCAAGGTAGTCTTTGGCTGGACCAGCAAAGTCAAACTGGCTAAGGAAGAGGGCAAGGTAAGTCGCACCATTGACACCTGAAGCAGGCATAGCACCATGGGCTGATTTACCAATAATAGTCACCTTATATTGGCCACCTTCTTCTTGGATTTCTCCTCTGAGTTTGTGTTCTGCGACAAAAGCATCTAGTTTAGCTTGCAAGTCAGCCAGGTCGCCTGAAACAACTGCTGTTGCTGATTCAGGTACCATGTTTTCACGCAATCCACCTGTGAAGCTGTGAAGACGCGCTGCACCAGTATTTTCACCTGCAAAATGGAGGTATTCAGTGATGTTCCCTTTTTCACCATTGATGATTGGGAACTCAGCGTCTGGAGAGAAACCAAAGTCTGGCTTGGCAAGTCCTACGTGCTCGAAGTAGTAGTCCATATCTGCCCAGCCTGATTCTTCATCAGTTCCGACAATGAAGCGAACTTTCTTAGAAGTTGGAAGACCCAATTCTTTGATGATTTTCAAACCATAGTAACAAGCTGTTGTAGGACCCTTGTCGTCCGAAGCCCCACGCGCATAAAGGCGACCGTCTTTGATAGTCGGTGTGTAAGGATCTGTATCCCAACCGCTACCAGCAGGAACCACATCCATATGGGCAAAAATTCCGAGAACTTCTTCTCCATCACCAAACTCAAAATGTCCTGCGTAGTTATCAACATTTTTAGTTGGATAGCCATCACGATCTGCAATTTCAAGGAATTTCTCCAAGGCTTTTACCGGCCCAGGTCCAAATGGATGCTCAGCATCAACTTTGCTGTCATCACGTTCTGAGTTGATTTCCAAAAGACTAAACAAGTCAGCCAAGAGGTCTTCTTTGCGTTTTTCTACTTCTGCTGTAAAATCAATTGCTGTCATTTTTTTCTTCTTTCTATCTTTTCTCGATGATTTCATCTACTGGCAAGCGGTAGCTTGGTTCCAATTTTTCGTCTGTGTAACCCACTGTGATCAAGAGTTCTGGGCGGAAACGGTCTTCAATTTCCAAAACCTCATTGACTTTTGATTTGTCAAATCCAAGGATCAAATTTGATCCGATTCCTTGGTCTGTAAGAGCGAGAATTAAGTTCATGGCAACCAAACCTGCATTGAGGGCTAGGTAGTCGCTGACTTGTTGCTCACTGTAGCGTGCAAATTCAGCTGGCAAATTTTTCATGAAGTATTGAAGTTGTTCTTCTGAGAAATTCTTTGCCCCACCAACACGGGCAATCTTACGAGCACGTTTAGCCAAATCTGTGTCTGTAAACAGGGCAATGGTTACAGGCGCTGATGATACCTGTTCAAAGTTTGAACCGTAAGCCAATTTTGCTAGTTCGGCATTTTTCTCACGTACCACTACAAATTTCCAAGGCTGGCTGTTGTGGGCACTTGGGGCCAAGGTTGCAATTTCGATAGCCGTACGCACATCTTTTGGATCAACTGGCTTATCAGTGAAACGCTTAGTCGCATGACGTTTTTTATTTAATTCAAGAAATTTCATAATCGATTTCCTTTTCTAATTCTACTGCTTCCATTCTACCATAATTTGAAAGAGGTTGCAGAGATTTTTCGTAGAGACAAACTGGAACAAGGATAAGCAACCGAATGAAGAAAATCATTTCAAGCAGGAAGCCCCTTATCCAGTTCCAATTAATTTTCAGTTACTTAAAGAAACTAGTCTATCTTATATTTTGACTTTATAGCCTCCAAGAAATTCTTCACATCCTCTGCATACCCATGCTTATCTATTAAGCTTGCTAAGAGTTCCAGATTGTGCCCCTGATAGTTATCTTCACGACGTAGCTCTTCATACATTTCGATAAAGGGAAGCCCCTTGGATTTGGCCAATTCTAACTCAGCCTCGTAATCATAAGCGACTTTACGAAATTGGATATTGACCAATTCCCCATCTTCAACTTCTATCACGGCATACTGGGCACGGTGATTTTTTAACGCCTCCCAATTAAAATAGGGCATGCCAATCGACCCTGGATTGATGATTTGTTGCCCTCGACTGCCATAACGAAGCAACTGCTTATGAACATGACCATAGACTGCCACGTCAACTTCATCATCTAGCAGTTGGTCAAATTTATCTGTATCATTCTCAACTAGCAAGTCACCACCATAGTTCTTATTTGGCAAATTATGAGAGATAGAAAAGCGCAAGCCGTCAATTTCTTTCTTTTCCAGCAAAGGCAAGCTTCGTAGCCAGACAATCGTTGCAGGATCCATTTGCTCCATCAAAAACTGGGTCATGCGCATTGACTGGATTTCTTTCGGATGTTCCAAACCATATTCGCCATCCAAGGCCTCAAGGACACGATCATCCCAATTGCCTCGAACACTGGTTGTGATAGGAAGGTCCTTTAGCAGGGCGACTAAGTCATTTGCGCCTGGACCAGGAAGAAAAATATCTCCCAGAAGCCAGTATTCACTGACTCTTTGGTTTTTAGCATCTGCAATCACTGCTTCTAGGGCAGTTGTATTGCCATGAATATCTGATAAAATTGCGATTTTATGATTCATTGTGTTCTCCTTCTATTTGGTAATCTACTCTTTCTTCCGCCACTTGAGGCAAGGCTTCTGCCTCCTGCGGGTTCAACTTCCTCTGCACTGCTTCTGCGACTGCTCTTGGTACCCCAACTTCGACAATCTCATCCACACTGGCTTCCTTGATTTTGGTTAGAGACTTGAAATGCTTCATAAGATTTTGCTTGCGTTTAGGTCCCAGCCCTTCAATTCCATCCAGTTGTGATGAAAAAGAATTTTTGGAGCGCAGTTGGCGATGGAAAGTGATAGCAAAGCGGTGGACCTCATCTTGGATACGTTGGAGGAGGAAAAATTCCTGAGAATTGCGAGACAACTCCACCACCTCAAGCGGATCTCCAAAGAGCAATTCATGGGTTTGGTGCTTGTCATTCTTTTGCAAACCTGCAATGGGAATATCCAAACCCAGTTCCTCTTGTATGACTTGCTTGGCGATATTGACTTGACCTTGTCCCCCATCAATGACAATCAAATCTGGCGGAGTCAAAGCCTCACGTTGAACTCGGCCATAGCGTCTGCGAATAACTTCTCTCATACTGGCATAGTCATCTGGACCGACAACCGTTTTTATCTTGTACTTACGATAATCCTTCTTACTTGGTTTGCCGTTGACAAAGACCACCATAGCCGAAACAGGACTGGTCCCCATGATGTTGGAGTTATCGAAGGACTCGATGCGAACTGGAGTCGGAATTTGGAGCAAACGTCCTAGATTTTCAATAGCTCCTTGGGTCTTTTCGACAGATTTTTCTAGCAGATTGAACTTCTGCTCCAGACTAACACGGGCATTTTTTATAGCTAGATTGACCAGTTGTTTTTTCTCTCCACGTTGAGGTTTGAGAATCTTGGTATCCACCAAAGCCTTGACAGCTTCTTCATCGATATCCTGCGGAATCAGTACCTCATTAGGAACTAGATGAGATTTTTCTTGATAGAATTGTCCTACATAGGTCAAAAAATCTTCGTCTGGATCATTGTAATAGGGAAAGAGATTGACATCCCGCTCAATGAGTTTTCCCTGACGAACAAAGAAAACCTGAACACACATCCAGCCCTTGGCCACATAGTAGCCAAAGACATCCCGATTTTGGAGATCCTTGGCCATAACCCGTTGCTTGGTCCGAAGCGTTCCAATGGCCTGAATCAGGTCACGGTATTCCGCTGCACGTTCAAATTCCATAGTCTGGGCTGCCGCTGCCATCTTGCCCTTGAGGTCATCTATAATTTTATCATCCTGCCCTTTCAGAAACTCAGAAACCTCCTGAGCCATGGACTTGAAATAGTCCTCATCTTTCTTACAGATGGTGTGGGCCATACATTGACCGATATGGTAGTAAAAACAGACCTTAGACGGTGGATTGGTACACTTGCGAAAAGGGAAAATTCGATCCAGCAGCCGCTTGATTTCATTGGCTGCCCCCACATCTGGGTAAGGTCCAAAGTAGAGACCGCCGTCCTTCTTGACCTGACGGGTGATAATTAAACGAGGATAGCGCTCATTGGTGATTTTGATGAAGGGATAGGACTTGTCATCCTTGAGCATGATATTGTATTTAGGCTTATTTTCCTTGATAAGATTGATTTCTAGGAGAAGTGCCTCAATATTGGACTCCGTAACGATAAATTCAAAATCTACAATTTCAGACACCAAGGCCTCTGTTTTGGTATCATGACTTCCACGGAAATAAGACCTCACGCGGTTACGCAGATTTTTAGCCTTTCCCACATAGATAATGGTGCCGTTTTTATCCTTGTGAATGTAGCAACCTGGGCTGGTCGGCAAGAGCTCTAGTTTTGATTTAATCAAGTTATTCATAGTTCCATTATAGCAAAAAAGTAGGGAAAGATTGTTCCCTACTCACTAGTCTCATATATTTTTCGAAGGTTTGCAACATCCACTTCCTGAATACCATAAAAGGAACCCGCAGGTTGCATGACAGACTTTTCATCTGTATGGTCCAAGCCAATCGCATGCCCCAACTCATGTTCTGCCGTATGGACAATGCGCTCATAGGAATAGCCATAGTCTGGATTGGACAGATAATAGTGATTCAACCGCACCGTGACAGACAAGAATTGCCCCGTCAAGAGATTGGTCTGACTTTCCGCTTCTCCTGCCACAGGAGTACCTCCGTCATTCATCTCCGTAGCCAAGATATCTGCCTTGCTGGACTCAGTCACAAGTTCAAAATGAAAGGCACCAGTTTGATTCCAGTTCTGAATTGCTTCTAAATATGCCTCTTGAAAGCGTGAATCCATCTGCGGATCCAAGTAAATACGAGCAGAAGCCTGTGGCCATCTTCCTTCAGAATGCTGGTGGCTATCTGTCTGGTTCAACTTAGGCAGTTGCCCTGTTCTTTCCCATTGGTCGATACTTTGTTGACCAATTTTTACTGACCGTTCTGCTTGCTTCAGCGCCCCTTGAAAATCCCCGTTCAGATACCAGAGAAATCCAAAAGCAAGAGTACATAAAAGCAAAACAATCCAAACCAGACGCCAAAACAAACGCCAAATAAAATAAAAGAAAGCCCCTATCAAACGAAAAAGCCAACGCATATCTCTCCACCTTTCTAGCAAATAAAGTCTATTTTACTAAAACAAGCTGAAAGAAAGCTAAATACTGGCTTTTTCATCTTAACGTCCTACTATTTTTTTGAATAACTGAATAGCTTTGTATTTTAAAGGCGATGGATGATAACGGAAAGTTCCTGCTTTACGTACAATATAGCCATTAAAATTTTGTTTAAAACGCAAAACACCATCACTACCATCAAAAATCCCTTGAATGCCTAGGAAGTTGTATTTAGGTATTCCACGTTTTATGCTTTCCAACATAACATATTTTTGAAGCAGTGCAGGGGCATAAAACTTATTAAACTCAGTGTAAGAACCACTAAAGAGATAAGTCGTTTCCTGAGGCATATAAACAAATAAACTCCCGGCTAAAACAATATCTTCTTCTCCATATTTTTCAATCAAGTCTCGCGCTTCTGCTTTTCGAACTTCAAACGTTTCAAATTGACTAGAATATTCTCTCAGTTGATTTTGTTTTTTCTCAGAATGAGGATTTTTACTCAAATCAAGTCGCAACTTGTCCAAGATTTCTTCTAGTTTACTTTGTTCACCTTGCAATTTGCTCATATAGTCCGAAAAATTCAAGGTTGCTATGAGAAACTCCGCTTGTTCTCCAAATGAATCATAAAAGTGCTCATAATATTCTAAACTTTTATCACTGTATTCTCTACGTTCAGAGGTTTCTTTTGTTATATTCTTAAAAATCGATAGTTCTTCACGTTGTAACTTTTTCAACCGAATGCCAAACGTTTCAGCCTTTTTCACCAAGGGTTTACCCTTTTTACTAAAACTTTTAAGCAAATTCTTTTCAGTTAATTCAGTCAAATCTTTATAGTATAACCAATCTGGTTCTCCACCTGGATAACCTCTTGTCAAGCCATCAAATTGATAACCTAAATCAGTTAAACCTTGAATGATACTTTTTTTCTCAGTATCTATGGGATTACCTTCACTATCAAAAGTTTGATAAGTTTCATAAGGTTTTACAAGCAACTCTAATACACCATTTTGCTTGGCATATTCTTTTAACTCCGCATAAAAAACTGGAAGAGCATCTTGTTGGGTATAAATCGGCCCCGAATTGATCTCCATATGCAGACCACCCAGCATGGGCAAGCTATAAACCAGAGCTGCAACTTGAATTTCTCCTTCTTGTTTCAAAGCTAGATAAACAATTCGAGCCCCTCTTTTTTCTAACAAGTCCCCCATCTGAACAGATTGCATAAAGGAACGAGAAGAAACCTGATCAGAATAAGCCTGAAACTCTTCTTTCGTGAGTGTAATTAGTGCCATATACTTACTTTCTATGTTTTTTTCTTAATGTTTTACGGAAATCAAGAGCAAGTCTTAACAGAGGATAGAGAGGATGGGTAGGCATTGTAAATTCTCCCAAATATTCTTCAATCGTTGGATTAAATTTTTCCTTAAAATGATAAAGTCCACCATTGAGAGAGTTTTCAACACCACCTAAATTTTGCCACAACATACCTCGCTCAAAGGCATAGCGAGCCGTTTCATACCAAGTTAAAATTGGTGCATTGTAACGTTTAAAATCATCATCCATACCAGCATATAGATTGACAGAGGTATTACCAAATTCCAAACTCAAAGTAGCCGCTAAGGGAATGTTTGATTTTCCCATATTCATATATCCCTGCAAGAAATCTATTTCCTCTACCAAACGCTCTTTTTCTTTTATATTTTCCTGAATTTTTGAAGGTTTGGTTGCATCATTAAATTTTTCTGCAACTATTCTATTTTTTTCTAACTGTTCTTCTAATTCTCTTAAACGCTTAGAAACATCCAAACTCGTTAGCGTGATATAGGAATCTTCTTTGAAGTTATCTAATAATTTTTTATAATAGGCTTCGTTTCTTAAATGAATCTCTTTTCGCTTCTCAGTTTTTTTCATCAACTCTGAAAATGAATCTAATAGTTCCAGTCCACCATATTGAATCTCAAGCCCTTTGTTTCGTGCTGTTCGGATAGCTTGCCTCGTTGATTTAGAAAGTTTATCTTCTTCAAAATTTTCCTTATATATTTTCGCCTGAATACGAGGCTGAATGGTGTCATCCATCTCGGTTGTCCGCCCAGACCATTTCACTCCTAATTGCCCTAAAATCTCAACAATAGCAAGATTTTCAGGATATTCTCTTTTATCTTGATTGACCAAATATTGAGATAGACAAATACTTGGATCGAAAGTCACAAAAACCGCTCTCTTACTGCGAGCATAAGACTTAATGGACTGCAGGACAAACTTTAAAAGTTCTATATCCCTGTAATCCAATATAGGACCTCTTGGAATATAAAACATTTTATAGCCTAAAGGCAGAGATTTTATGAGAATACTAGCCACAGCCAGTAACTTCCCCTCTTCATAGACACCAAATTTCTCATGATTCCAATCAGATTTCACTTTTTCCCAAGCACTGCTTTGTAATACATTAGCTAATTCATGTTCTTTGACAAACTGATCATATTCTAATGTGGGAATGCCAATTTGATAACGGTACATTTCCTACTCTCTTTCCTCCAGTATTTTATTACTATTCTACTACTTTCGTTTGAAAAGTCTAGTGAAAACAGACTTCCAGCATTGTTTTAAATCCAAGAATAACTATAAATAGTGGTTCATTTATAAAAAACTAACTCAATCTCTCTTCTAATTTGAAATCAATTGGTAGGGTTGCTAAAAAACGTTCCAATTGTTTTTCCCAGTAGTACCACTCGTGAGTTCCAGCACTATGGCTATAGGTCACATCAAAACCTAGTTTTTTGAGATTTTTCACTGCTAGATTATTGGCGTCATACAAGAAATCCTGCTCGCCACACCAAGCCCACAGCTTGGTCTTTTTATCCGATTTTTTAGCCAGACTTTCAAGGGAATAGGGACTAGTTGTCCAATCTTTAATCTCTCCAAAAACACCTCTCCAGTAAGCTGGCGTTCCCAGATTTTGGCTTTCAGGAGAAAAATCTTGAAAACTAAGGGCGCCTGAAAAGCTAGCTGCACGAGAGAAACGATTTGTAGCAAGAGCCAGTTTGAAACAGCCGTAACCTCCCATAGAGAGGCCAGCGATAAAGGTCTTTTCACGCTTACTGGTCATATTAGGGAAGAATCGTTTCAGAACCTGTGGCAATTCCTCTGCTAGAGCTGTGTAGTAGTCAAAACCATACTGGGTATCGGTATACCAACCGTTGCTGGTATTGGGCATGACAACGATTAGATTGGTTCCTCGCAGCAAGCGTTCTACATTGGTTCGCTTGAGCCAACTATTATGATTGCCAGACATCCCGTGCAAGAGGTACAAGACGGGAATGTCTTTACAATCTGGTTCTTCCACTCGATTAGCATCAGGATAGAGGACATTCACTCCCCACTCCATATCCAAGACTTGTGAGTAATACTCAATTTTCATTACTGCCATGATTTGCTCCTTCTATTTTCCGATAAGAAAAAGCCAAAACTCGGCTTTCTCTCTGTTTATTTCAACGATTATTTTGCTTCCATGACCACTGGTAGAATGGCTGGACGACGTTTGGTTTGGTCAAAGAGATACTTGGTAAGATTATCACGAACCTTCCCTTTAAGATCTGCCCAGTCAAAGTCATCTCCTTGAAGATAGTCTTCTACCGTCTGGTTAATCAATTCTGAACTTTCACGGAGAATATCGCGACTCTTCTTGAGATAAACAAATCCACGCGTGTGAACACGAGCCTTAGCCACAATTTTCTTCTCACGACGATTAACGGTAATTGCTACGATGAAAATACCATCCTCTGACAAGACCTTACGGTCACGAAGAACCACATTTCCAACATCACCAATGGCATTCCCATCAATCAAGACATCCCCTGCCGAAACCGCGCCAGCTGGGACAAAGTCCCCATTCTCATAAGCCATGCTGGTTCCCTTTTTAGGGATGAAAATGCGTTCTGGCAACATCCCCACTGCCATAGCAGCCTTAGCATGGGCATCCAACTCACGGTATTCCCCTTGAATTGGGAAAAGATACTTGGGTTGCAAGAGATTGATCATCAACTGCAAATCACGCGCATTTCCATGGCCTGACACACGCAAGCTTTGAGTGATCAGTTTGACAACTCCGCCAGCTTGGTAAATCATGTTTTCCACACGTGCCATAACTGCTTCTTTGGCGATAGATGGAGTGGTTACGATATAGACCAAATCACCGTCCTTGATTTCCACATAACGGTGGCGACCAATCGACATCTTACGAAGACCATTGATCGGCTCACCCATACGACCTGTCTCAAGGATAATCAACTCATGGTCTTCAAAACGAGACATATCTTTTGGCTTAATCAAAAGACTCTCATTAGCTAGAGATAATTTCTTGAGGCGAATAGCAGTACGGACGATATTTTCAATATCGAATCCTGTCAAGACCACACGACGGCCTGTTGCATCCGCAGCGTCAAACACCTGCTGAATACGAGAGAGGTTGCTAGCTACTGCTGCAACGATAATACGTCCATCCCAATCAGAAATGGTTTGAGTGATTTCATCCCCAACTTCACTTTCACTAGCCACTTGGATATTGCTATCTGCATTGGCTGAATCGCTAAAAAGAGCTAGAACTCCATCACGACCGATTTCTGCCAAACGAGCGAAGTCTGTCGCATAAGATTCACTAGCTGTCTGGTCAAATTTGAAGTCACCTGTGTAAACGATGCTACCTTCAGCCGTCTTCAAGACCACACCCAGACTCTCTGGGATAGAGTGGGTCGTACGGAAGAAGGACACCACTGTCCCTCCAAAATCAATCTCCGTATCCTCATCAATGACATGGAAATCATTGAATTTCTTAACTGTGTCATTTCCCTTGACAAAGAGTTTGGCCAACTCAATGGTCAACTCAGAGCCAAATACAGGCACCTTGGCTTCAGCCAAGAGATAAGGCAGAGCACCAATGGCATCCGCATGGCCGTGGGTCAAGAAGACCCCAGCGATACGGTCGCTATTTTCAAAAAGGTAGTCCATATTGGGAATGACCACATCCACCCCTAGTTGTTCATTTTCAGGATATTTTAGACCTGCATCCAAAACGAAAATAGACCCATCGATTTCAGCGATATACATATTTTTCCCGTTTTCACGTACACCACCAAGTGTTGTTAAACTGATATTACTCATTTTTCCTCCGAAAGCTTAGTTTATCTTGATTATAGGGTCGCTTGCCCTCTTATTCTAAAAGCACTATTACTTTTAGCCGAATCTTTTCCTACCATTATACCATTTTTTTGATGATTTTCAAAATGAAGATTTATTTTTAAAAAAGAGCTGGTTGCCCAACTCTTTTCCATCTGCTACTCTTTTTCCATTAAAAAGTCATAAATTTCTTGCACGGTACCCAGCGCCATCATTTCTTGGTCTTTGACGATTTGTTTGAGATTTTGGTAAATCTGACTTTCTCCGATTTCCCGCTTTGGTGCCTCTTTATTCACTGTCATGACCCCATCTTTGATCGTCACAAAGCCTAGCTCTTCAAATACTTGAATCATCTTGACCAGCAAGATTTGCTGGATATTAAGATAAGCTGCTAAATCTTTCAGCTTGTAACGAATATCAAACTCTGGGAACTGGTAGATGGTCTTGTACAATTTAGCAAACTGCTCTCTAGTCCCATAGCCTGTCAGATAATAGGCCTTGTCAATATCATTTTTGAAATAGACAGCAGAGAAATTCTGTTCCTGAAAAATGGTCTTCAGCTGAGTAATATCCTCAGGAACGGTTTTTACGATAACAGCTTCACTATCCGCCAGATTCGGCAATTCTCCAGCAAAATCCAAGACCGGAACTCCTTCTGGCAAGACTGCATTCTTCCCACGGATGTTAAAAAGTTGAACACCCTCCACACGCGCATCCACCATCATCAATTGGAGGGCAGTTTGCCCATTCCATTGGTTGACAGACAATTTGACTGCCAGCTCTAGATTCTTGGTTTGAGCAAACTCTGTTGCCCATCTGCCTTGGCCAAAGGCTACCACTTCAAAACTCGCCTCACCCTTTGAAATTTTCAGCTTGAGATGGGCATTGCCTGCCCCCATGGTACGGGCACTTTCGACCTGAAAATCCTTGATATAAAAGACAGGTTTCTGATTGTCCATACCAAAAGGTGCCAAACGTTCAAAACTTTTGACCGTTTCCAAGCTAAGTGTCTCCAAATCCAGTTCTTCATCTAAGTTCAACTTGTTCTTACCACTAGCATCTGCGCCTTTGTCACGGACATAATCTTCCAAGACCTGAGATAAATCTGAAAGCTTCTCGACTTCCAGCGTCATTCCTGCTGCACCAGCATGGCCTCCAAATGCGATAAAGAGGTCTCGATGAGGATCCAATGCTTCAAAAATATCGACCGCTTCCACACTACGAGCACTACCCTTGGCACGACCGTCTTCTATATTGAGAACGATTACTGTCTGCCCTAGTTCTTCCAACAAGCGACCAGCCACGATCCCTAGAACCCCAGGATTCCAGCCTTCCTTAGCCAAGACCTGAACCTTCTTCTCAGGATCCACCATGGTCCTGGCTTCTTCATAGATAGACTGGACAATTTCCTTGCGCTCTTCGTTTTTCTGATGAATCATAAGGGCAATCTCGTGCGCTTCCTCATCATCAAACCCAGTCAGCAAATCGATGGCAGGATTAGGATCATCCAAGCGCCCCAAGGCATTCAAACGAGGGGCAATCTGGAAACCAACTGTCTCTTCTGTCACTTCATTGGCAGCAATCCCAGCCATATCCATCATTTCTTGTAGACCAATGCGCTGAGTGTGTCCCAACACTTCCAACCCATACTGAACCAAGATACGGTTCTCATCTGTCAAACTAACCATATCAGCAATGGTACCAATAGCAACCAAATCCAGTAGTTCCACTTGCACTTCTTCTAAAAGGGCACAAGCCAGCTTGAAGGCCACTCCACAACCAGCTAAATATTTGAAAGGATAGTCCGCATCTGGATGTTCAGGATGGACAATAGCATAGGCATCTGGTAAGGTTTCAGGCATGGAATGGTGATCTGTGACAATGACATCCACTCCCATAGACTGGGCCAGTTCAATGGCCTCATGACCAGCAACCCCATTATCCACCGTCACAATCAAGGAAATTCCTTCTTGCTCGATAAAGTATTTATAAACACTAGCATTTGGACCATAGCCATCAGTAAAACGATTGGGCAAGTAAACACGGCACTCAGCGCCAAGCTGTTCCAAACTTTCCTTCACAATAGAAGCCGAAGTCATTCCATCCGCATCGTAATCTCCATAAATGAGAATATTTTCCCCTTCTTCAATGGCCTGACGAATCCGTTCCACTGCCTTATCCATATCATGGAGTAGATAAGGATCGTGCAAGTCCTCCAAGGAAGGTTCTAAAAACTTCTTCAGACTTTCTTGACCTTGAATCCCTCTCTCAAACAATAACCGAGCCACCTCAGGACCCAGTCCAGCCTTCTTGGCTATCTTTGTAAAATCCGCATCTTCTACCTGCGGGGCAAACTGCCATTCATAAGTAGGTGTTATCAAAAAGACATCCACTCTTTCTAAGAATTCTATTGCTTCATTATAACATGATTTAGACGTTTTCTCTATCCAGATTGCTTTTTTATAAAATTTTAGTGAATTTTTTCAGATATGATTTGACAAGGCAATTCTTTTGGTGTAGAATCGTGTTATAAAATCTAACACAAAGGAGATTCCTTATGGCTTTAGTAGAATTTGAACACGTCGAAAAATATTACGGAGACTACCACGCACTCCGCGACATCAATCTCCGTTTTGAAAAAGGACAAGTCGTTGTCCTCCTAGGCCCCTCTGGTTCTGGCAAATCCACTCTTATCCGCACAATCAATGGTCTAGAGGCTGTTGACAAGGGAAGTCTTCTAGTCAATGGTCACCAAGTTGCTGGTGCCAGTCAGAAAGATTTGGTTCCTCTTCGCAAGGAAGTCGGCATGGTTTTCCAGCATTTTAACCTCTATCCGCATAAAACGGTGTTAGAAAACGTAACACTTGCACCCATAAAAGTTCTAGGAATTGATAAAAAAGAAGCTGAAAAAACAGCCCAAAAATATCTGGAATTTGTAAATATGTGGGACAAGAAAGATTCTTATCCAGCCATGCTGTCTGGTGGACAAAAACAACGAATCGCCATTGCTCGTGGACTCGCTATGCATCCTGAACTCCTCCTCTTCGATGAACCAACATCTGCCCTTGACCCTGAAACCATCGGTGATGTTCTGGCAGTTATGCAAAAATTGGCCCACGAGGGTATGAATATGATTGTCGTTACCCATGAAATGGGCTTTGCCCGTGAAGTTGCCGACCGCATCATCTTTATGGCTGACGGAGAAGTTTTAGTGGATACGACAGATGTTGATGACTTTTTCGACAATCCAAGCGAACCTCGTGCCCAACAATTCCTCAGCAAAATCATCAACCACGAAAGTGACAAAGTCAAATAAGGAGGCGCCTATGAAAAAGAAATTCTTTCTATCCGCATTATTGATTAGCCTTTTCGGCCTTGCTGCTGCAAAACCAGTCCAGGCTGATACCAGCGTCGCAGATATTCAAAAAAGAGGCGAACTGGTTGTCGGTGTCAAACAAGACGTTCCCAATTTTGGCTACAAGGATCCTAAGACAGGAACCTATTCTGGTATCGAAACTGACTTGGCAAAAATGGTAGCTGATGAGCTCAAGGTCAAGGTTCGCTATGTGCCTGTTACCGCACAAACCCGTGGACCCCTTCTAGACAATGAACAGGTCGATATGGATATCGCAACCTTTACCATCACAGACGAACGAAAAAAACTCTACAACTTTACCAGTCCCTACTACACAGACGCTTCTGGATTTTTGGTCAATAAATCTGCCAAAATCAAAAAGATTGAGGACCTAAACGGCAAAACCATCGGAGTTGCCCAAGGTTCCATCACCCAACGCCTGATTACTGAACTGGGTAAAAAGAAAGGTCTGAAGTTTAAATTCGTCGAACTTGGTTCCTACCCAGAATTGATTACTTCTCTACACGCTCATCGTATCGATGCCTTTTCCGTTGACCGCTCTATTCTGTCTGGCTACATCAGCAAGCGCACAGTACTACTAGATGATAGTTTCAAGCCATCTGACTACGGTATCGTTACCAAGAAATCAAATACAGAGCTCAACGACTATCTCGATAACTTGGTTACTAAATGGAACAAGGATGGTAGTTTGCAGAAACTTTATGACCGTTACAAGCTCAAACCATCTAGCCATACCGCAGATTAAGGAGGACACCCTATGACAGATTTATCATCTTGGACAGCCTATTTTCAGGATTTTGGACAATTTTTCAATGGTTTCCTCTTCACTCTTGCCCTAGCGATTGGATCCTTTATCCTCGCCATGGTTTTAGGCATCTTCTTTGGAGCCATGTCAACCAGCAAACGTCTAAGTTTGCGCATTTTAGCTCGCATCTTTGTGGAGTTTTACCAAAACACTCCCCTCTTGGTGCAGTTTGTTATCGTTTTTTATGGCCTACCTCTTATCAGTGACCACACCATCATGATTCCGATTTATTGGACGGCTGTTCTCTGCGTGGGACTCTATCACGGCGCCTATATCGCCGAGGTAATTCGCTCAGGCATTCAGTCTATTCCTAGCGGTCAGATGGAGGCCGCCTTGTCGCAAGGGTTTACCTATATCAGTGCCATGCGCTTGATTATCTTGCCTCAAGCCTTCCGTATCATCCTCCCTCCTTTGACCAACCAAATCGTCAACCTCATCAAGAACACCTCTACAGTCGCTATCATCTCTGGTGTAGACTTGATGTTTGTGACCAAGTCTTGGTCGGCTCTTAACGGAAACTACATTCCAGCCTTTTTAGGCGCTGCCCTGCTCTACTTCTCTCTTTGCTTCCCTGTTGCCCAATTTGGTCGCAAGATGGAGCAAGCCAACAAAAAAGCCTATTCACTTTAGGAGGTTACTATGGAATCTATTTTAGAAGTTTTGACCCCAGATAACCTAATCTTTATCTTTAAAGGATTTGGCTTGACCCTCTATATTTCTCTGATTGCCATTGTCCTCTCTACCCTTATCGGAACGGTGCTAGCCGTCATGAGAAATGGCAAAAATCCTATCTTGCGCATCATCTCCAGCATTTACATCGAGTTTGTGCGCAACGTTCCCAACCTCCTCTGGATTTTCACCATCTTTTTGGTGTTTAAGATGAAGTCCACACCAGCTGGTATTACTGCCTTTACCCTTTTTACCTCAGCAGCCTTGGCTGAGATTATCCGTGGTGGCCTAAATGCCGTAGACAAGGGACAATACGAAGCAGGAATGTCTCAGGGATTTACTTCTGCGCAAATCCTCTACTACATTATTCTCCCACAAGCGATCCGTAAAATGCTGCCAGCCATCATTTCTCAGTTTGTAACCGTAATTAAGGATACCAGCCTCCTCTACTCTGTTATCGCCCTACAAGAACTCTTTGGAGCTAGCCAAATTCTCATGGGCCGTTATTTCGAACCAGAGCAAGTGTTTAGTCTTTATATCCTGATTGCCCTCATCTACTTCAGCTTTAACCTAGCCATTTCTAGCCTATCTCATATGCTAGCCAAACGTTGGCAACAAGCTGCAGAATAAACAGCCACTCTCCAGTTCAATTGGAGAGTTTTTTCTACGCAATCTCAAAAAAACACTGCCAGATTTCTAGCAGCGTTTTGAGTTTTATTTATCTTAGTAAACTGTTTTTTCAGTTTCTACATCGAAGAAGTGTGCTTTGTTCAAGTCAAATCCAAGTTCAACTGTTGCACCTGTTTGCAAGTAGTCACGAGCATCAACTTTGGCAACAAATTCATCTTTACCAACTTGGCAGTAAAGGTGAGATTCTGAACCAAGCAATTCTGATACAGAGATAGTTGCTTTGACAACTGATTCTGGGAATGTTTCAAGGAAAGCAGGTTCTGCATTCACGTCTTCTGGACGGATACCGAAGATCAATTCTTTACCTTCGTAGCCTTTTTCACGAAGAACTTTCAATGCTCCTTCTGGAACTTTCAAACGGAAACCGTCAGAAACAATTTCGCTACCAACCAATTGCACGTTGATGAAGTTCATAGCTGGGCTTCCGATGAATCCTGCTACGAATTTGTTAACTGGGTTTTTGTAAACTTCTTGAGGAGTACCGATTTGTTCTACACGTCCGATAGTACCTGTACCAGCAGGGTTCTTAGTTGCTGACATGATAACGATACGGTCTGCAAGTGTCATCGCTTCTGTTTGGTCGTGAGTTACGTAGATAGTTGTAGCTCCGATACGACGGTGGATTTTAGCGATTTCAGCACGCATAGATACACGAAGTTTAGCATCCAAGTTTGACAAAGGTTCGTCCATCAAGAACACTTTTGCATCACGGACAATCGCACGACCCATGGCAACACGTTGACGTTGACCACCAGAAAGGTCAGCTGGTTTACGTTCCAAGAATTCTTTCAATCCAAGGATTTCAGCTGCTTCTTGCACACGTTTGTCGATGTCTTCTTTGCTGTATTTACGCAATTTCAAACCGAAAGCCATGTTGTCATAAACAGTCATGTGTGGGTAAAGAGCGTAGTTTTGGAATACCATGGCGATGTCACGGTCTTTTGGAGCTACGTCGTTGACAACCACGCCATCGATAGATGCAGTACCTTCTGTGATGTCTTCAAGACCGGCAATCATACGAAGAGTAGTTGATTTACCACATCCTGAAGGACCTACGAAAACGATAAATTCTTTGTCTTTGATGTCCAAGTTGAAGTCTTCAACTGAGTAGTGTTCGCTGTTTGGATATTTTTTGTAAATATTTTTAAGATTCAATTCTACCATGAGGTGAACTCCTTTTGTCTTTTGATAGTTTTATTATAGATGAAAACGCTTTACATTTCTATGGCAAGATGACCAAAAAAACAAAAAAGTTCTGTGCAACTTGCACAAAACTTTAGAGAATATCTGGTAAAATCAATTGATAACACAAGGTCAGATCTGTCAATTCCTTCAACTGTAGCCCTGTCAATTCTTCCCATTTATCAATCTTGTATTGGAGAGAATTGCGGTGCAGATAGAGTTGCTGGGCTGTTTTAGTGAGAACAGCACTGTTTTCCCAAAGGGAGAGAATGATTTCCTGAATCTGATCCTGGTCCAAAATCATCTGATGTAGACATTCCTTGATTGCTCTCAAGTCCACGAGTCTTTCTCCCATACTCCAAAGATAGAGCTGAGAAAAAGTATGAACACCTTGATGACCCTGACGCCACCAAATCTTAAACAAATCCCGCTCCGCTTTAATCAAGTCTGATAGGGTTTGATACCCCGTCTGAGACCAAACCTGGCCTAACATGATAGAGAGACGAAGTCCAAAGTCATACTCAACCGCTTCAATCGTATCACTTAAAATAGCTCGTACAGAGGTGTATTTGTCTTGCTGAAGTACGAAAACATAATCCTGAGCTCCGACCTGAAGCACCGTCTGACAGTTAGGAAAAAGGGTCCGCATCATATCCAGCCAAGAAGCTAGATTTTCCTGCTGAAAATAGGAAAGATGACAATAAACCAGCTGAATCTTTTTAAAAGTTTGTGGTGCTTGTCCCTTGCCCTCAATCAGAAAAGAATACCAAGGATTGAGCGAACGAGCCTCCTCCTGCTGGGTCAAAAGAGAAATCAACTGCTTCTCACGCTCGCTGAGCCCAGCTTCCTCCAGCAAAATCCACTGCTGAGAAGCTAAAGGAAGAGTTAGATAACCCTCTTTCTCTACTGGTTGGTCTGAAATCTGAGCCTCAGGAAACCAGTCGTGTAGTTCTTTTGCCATCATGTCCTAGCCCTCCACTTTTTGGATGCACCACGAAATCAAGCTCTCAAGACGTTCTAGATTTTCAGTCATATGGAGATAGCCCATGACGGCTTCAAAACCTGTAGACATACGGTAAGTCACCACATCAGCATTTTTGGCCTTGGTGTGACTATTAGTATTGCGACCACGTTTGTAGATTTCTTCTTCTTTTTCCGTTAGGACTTGTTCCTCCAACATGAGGGCAATCAGGCGAGCTTGAGCCTTAGCTGAAACATACTTGGTCGCTTCTTGATGGAGTTTATTGGGTTTGGTCATGCCTTTGAGGATGAGGTGGCGGCGAATATACATGGAATAAACCGCATCTCCTTCAAAAGCTAGCGCAATCCCGTTAATGAGATTGACATCAATCACGTGTCCACCTCACTCCATCTTTGGTATCAAGGAGCTTAATTCCTTGAGCAGCCAATTGGTCACGGATTTGATCCGCTGTCGCAAAGTCACGATTTGCACGCGCTTCTTGACGTTTTTGGATCAAGTCTTCAATCTCTACATCCAAAACTTCCTCAACAAAGACAATCCCAAAGACTTCTAACATGGCTGCAAGAGCTTTCTTAACACTTGCATCATAGTTACCTGAGTTAATCCATTTGGCCATTTCAAAGACTACTGTAATACCGTTGGCAGAGTTGAAATCCTCATCCATAGCTGCTACAAACTTGTCTTTAAAGGTTTGTAACTCTTGGGCGTCCACATTTCCTGTAAATGGTTGCTCATAAGTGTTCTTCAGATACTTAAGATTGGTCTCCGCATCACGCACTGCTTTTTCTGTGAAGTTGATGGGCTTGCGGTAGTGTTGAGTCGCAAAGAAGAAACGAATCACCTGCCCATCGAGGGTTTTGAGGGCATCGTGGACTGTGATAAAGTTGCCCAAGGATTTGGACATCTTGACATTATCGATATTGACAAAGCCATTGTGCATCCAGTAGTTGGCAAAGGTCTTACCTGTTTTGGCTTCTGACTGGGCAATTTCATTGGTGTGATGCGGAAACTCCAAATCGGCTCCACCACCGTGGATATCAATAGTATCGCCCAAAATCTCTGTTGACATGACCGAACACTCAATATGCCAACCCGGACGGCCAGATCCCCAAGGACTATCCCAAGAAATCTCGCCTGGCTTGGCAGCTTTCCAGAGAGCAAAGTCCACAGGATTTTCCTTACGAGCTGTTTCTTCATCGGTACGACCTGAAGCACCTAGCTCCAAGTCTTCCAAGGTTTTATTGGCCAACTTAGCATAGTTGTGAGATTTTTCCACACGGAAGTAAACATCCCCTTGACTCTCGTAAGCAAAGCCTTTTTCAATCAACTCTTCCACAAAGCGGATGATGTCAGCCATAAACTCCACCACACGCGGATGGCGGGTCGCAGGTTTGACGCCCAAGGCCGTCACATCCTCACGAAAGGCAGCGATGTACTTGTCCGCAACCTCCTGAGGCGTGATGCCTTCTTCCTTGGCACGGTTGATAATCTTATCATCTACATCTGTAAAATTGGAAATATAGGCAACCTCATAACCACGATACTCAAAATAGCGACGAATGGTATCAAAAGCCACCGTTGAACGGGCATTCCCAACGTGGATATAGTTGTACACGGTTGGCCCACAAACATACATCTTTACCTTGCCGTCCTCAATCGGGACAAATTCTCGCAAATCACGAGACATAGTGTCATAGATTTTAATCATAAATCATAATCAGGAAAGCTGAAATCCAAGAACAGTTAGTTTCATCACTAAAAGTTCAATTGAATTTCAGTCCGAATGTCTCTACACTTCGGAATCCCTTGCTCCTTTCTCATTCAGATAAACCACCTGAGTCTGTTTGACAAAGCCAATTTTTTCATACAAGCACTTGGCACCTACGTTGCTATCCTCTACTGCAATTTGGAACTCCTTATCATTTTGCTCAATTAGTTGGTTGACAAGGGATTTTGCTAAGTAGCTTCCATAGCCTTTTCCACGTTCAGGTTCCGATATTGCTAAACCGTAGAAATAATTCGTATCGCTCGATAAATCAACCGTGCAAGTTCCAATAACCTGACCGTCTTTTAACAAAATATATAAGCGACTTTCTGGATCCTTCAGAGCTTCAGCAACATATCTATCCACAATCTCTCTAGACTCATGTTTCTTTGAAAATGCCTGAAATTTTAACTGACTAATTTGATCCTGATAGGAACGATCTGCTAACAAAACTTCAAGATTGGAAAGCTTTTCTAACGGATAAGGTCTTCTATCCTTACCTAACCAAGTTTCTGTCTCTTCATCCTCGACCAATCCCCAGTTGCTGATAAAATCAGGATGGCGGTCTAGAAAAACACGCTCTGTCTGAAAAGTGACTGAACAAATAGAGAAAGAAGCTGTTTCTCTCTCAAAACTAGTAAACAATGCACGCGCAATCCCCTGACGGCGATGAGCTGGATGAACCAGTATCGTCACTTCTACATCTTGGTCATCAGCATAGACAGTTAAGAGACCAACAAGTTCGCCTTTTTCATAATAAAGGAAAAAGGCGGGCATGTTTGGATCAAAATTAAGCATGTTAGAGAGATAGGGATCACGATAGGTACCGTCATAGTTTTGGCAACAGTTAATTAGTTTTTTCGCCTCAGATAGCTCCTCTTGGCTTAACTTGTTTCTTGCTTGAATCATATAGCTATCCTCTACAACCCCGACGATCTGTGACTGGCTTCTTTAGCCTGCTCGAGTTTATTGACGTAGTACTCTCGTTTTTCTTCGACTTCGTGGATCGTCGGTTCATCCTTCTGTCCATGAACTCGGACAATCTTGGCCGGAATACCGACAACCGTCACATCACTAGGTACATCTGCTACGACAACTGCTGCAGCACCGACCTTGGCATTTGCACCGATTTCCACTGGTCCGATAACTTGGGCATGGGCTGATATGAGAGCGCCCTTTCGCACGGTTGGATGGCGTTTGCCACAGTCTTTCCCTGTTCCTCCAAGAGTCACCCCATGATAGAGGAGAACTCCCGTCTCAACGATAGCCGTCTCTCCAATCACCAGACCAGAACCATGGTCGATAAAGACACCTGAATCAATCTGAGCACCTGGATGAATCTCAATCTGAGTCCAAAAGCGCCAAAACTGACTGTGCATACGAGCCAGAAGTTTGAAGCCATGCTTCCAGAGAAAATGCGAAAGACGGTGGGCCGCCAAGGCCTTGACACCTGGATAAGTCAGCAAAACCTCCAAAGTGGTGCGGGCCGCTGGATCATTTTCTTTTACGATATCAATGGTTTCGCGCCACCATCCCATACATTTCTCCTTTTCTTATTCTGAATCTTTTGGTGTTTCTGTAAATTCTTTCTTAGGTTTGTGATCCTTGTGATGACGTGGGCGGTGAGGACGCTCTGATTTTTCACCTTTTTCATCACGTTCAGGTTTTGGAGGACGAGGAAGAAGGGCTTTCATAGAAGCATCCACACGTCCTTTTTCATCAATCTTGATAATCTTAACATCAACTTCATCCCCGATTGCTACCAAGTCTTCGACATTATTGGTACGCGTCCAAGCCATCTCCGAGATATGAACAAGGGCATCTGTCTTATCAAAGAGGTTAACAAAGGCACCAAATTTCTCGATACGAACGACTTTAGCACGGTAAACTTCGTCCACCTTAGCTTCACGAACCAAACCAGCAATAATTTCTTTAGCACGATTGATGGCATCTTGGTCGCTAGAGTAGATAGACACATTTCCTTCTTCGTCGATATCAATCTTAACGCCTGTTTCAGCGATAATCTTGTCAATGGTTTCTCCACCCTTACCGATGACAATCTTAATCTTGTCCACATCAATCTTGATGGTATCAATTTTCGGAGCAGTTGGAGCCAATTCTGGACGAACTTCTGGAATGGTTGCTTCAATCACATCAAGAATTTCAAAACGGGCTTTCTTGGCTTGGGCAAGAGCCTCAGTCAAGATTTCTGCAGTGATCCCTTGGATCTTGATATCCATTTGAAGGGCTGTAATCCCGTCACGAGTACCTGCAACCTTGAAGTCCATGTCTCCAAAGTGGTCTTCCAAACCTTGGATATCTGTCAAGACTGTATAGTTGTTTCCATCTGAGATGAGACCCATGGCGATTCCTGCTACTGGCGCCTTGATTGGCACACCACCAGCCATAAGGGCAAGAGTTCCCGCACAGATAGAAGCCTGAGATGAAGAACCATTTGATTCCAAGACCTCAGCTACCAAGCGGATAGCGTATGGGAATTCCTCCAAACTTGGCAAGACTTGAGCAAGTGCACGCTCACCAAGAGCACCGTGACCGATTTCACGACGACCTGGCGCACCGTAGCGTCCAGTTTCCCCTACAGAGTATTGAGGGAAGTTATAATGGTGCATAAAGCGTTTCTTATACTCTGGATCCAAACCATCAATGATTTGAGTTTCACCCATCGGAGCCAAGGTCAAGACTGAAAGAGCCTGAGTTTGTCCACGAGTGAAGAGACCTGAACCGTGCACACGAGGAAGGAAGTCAACAACCGCATCCAAAGGGCGGATTTCATCGACCTTACGACCGTCAGGACGCACCTTATCTTCTGTAATCAAACGGCGCACTTCAGCGTGTTCCATTTGTTCCAAAATTTCAGCCACATCACGCATGATACGGTCAAATTCTTCGTGGTCTGCATATTTTTCTTCGTAAACGGCAGTAACTTGGTCCTTAACTGCTTGAGTTGCAGCTTCACGAGCCAATTTTTCTTCTACTTGAACTGCCTTTTGGAGGTCACTGTTGTAGGCTGCGATGATTTCAGCCTGCAAGTCAGCATCAACATGAAGCAATTCCACTTCTGCTTTTTCTTTACCAACTGCCGCAACGATTTCTTCTTGGAAGACAATCAATTCTTTGACTGCTTCGTGCCCTTTAAGGAGAGCTTCCAACATGATTTCTTCTGACAATTCTTTGGCACCAGACTCTACCATGTTGATGGCGTGTTTGGTACCAGCTACTGTCAATTCAAGGAGAGATTGCTCTGCTTGTTCTTGGCTAGGGTTGATGATGATTTGACCATCCACATAACCCACTTGCACCCCAGCGATTGGTCCGTCAAATGGAATATCTGAAATGGAAAGTGCCAAGGATGAACCAAACATAGCTGCCATTGGAGCAGAGGCATTTTCATCATAAGAAAGCACGGTGTTGATCACTTGCACTTCATTACGGAAACCTTCCGCAAACATAGGACGGATTGGACGGTCAATCAAACGCGCTGTCAAAGTCGCATCTGTTGAAGGACGTCCTTCACGTTTCATAAAGCCACCAGGAAACTTCCCAGCTGCATACATTTTTTCTTCGTAGTTGACTTGGAGAGGGAAGAAATCTCCAGTTGCCATCTTCTTAGACATAACGGCAGCAGTCAAGACAGTTGACTCACCGTAACGTACGACAACTGCGCCATTCGCTTGCTTAGCAACCTGACCAGTCTCTACAATTAACTCACGACCCGCAAAAGTCGTTTGAAACACTTGTTTTGTCATTTTAATCCCCTTTGGATTGATGTAATTATACGCCTTGCCTACAAAAATCAGGATACAACGGGCGTGAAGAATCCCGTATGAAAATAGGAGATTGACGCAGTGTGCGATGCACACTAGGAAATCTATCTTTTTCACTAGGGATTTAGCCCGTGTTCAACTATCTAGATACTTTGAAAAGTTTAAAAATATTATTCTTTAGTATTTTTCCTTTTTATAGCAGATTTGAATAGTTAAAAATCTGTTTATACCCTCATCTTTGTATCAAGTACGTACAGAGTCTATTTTATCATATTTTTCTTAAAAAGTGCGGTCTTTACCATTAAAAAGGAACCATTCCCCTCACCTGAGAAGAATGGTTTGCTTTTTATTATCCTAGAGACTGATGATTAAACAAGGCATGGGTTGCTTGATGAATGTATTTTGCTGTTTCAGCATTGTTCATCGTATAGAGATGCACACCAGCCACATCCTGAGTTACCAAGTCCACAATTTGGTCCACTGCATAGGCAAGTCCTGCTGCTCTGAGCGACTCAGGGTCATGCTCATACTTGTCTAAGATGGCTTTAAATTTGCGTGGAAGGTGGATATTCTCACAAGTCTTCAAGAGGCGGAGAGCCTGATTTCGATTCAGAATTGGCATAATCCCTGCATGAATGGGAACATCAATCCCAGCCAAGATGCACTTGTCTTGGAAATCATAGAAGCGCTCATTGTCAAAGAAAAGCTGAGTTACGAGGCTCGAACAGCCTGCATCTACTTTTTTCTTTAGATTTTGGATATCTGAAATCTGATTTGGTGAATCTGGATGGCCTTCTGGATAACAAGCACCAACAATATCAAAGTGAGGAGCTTGTTCCTTGATGAACTCAATCAAGTCAGTTGCGTAGCGGAAATCCTTTTGTGGTTCCACATCTGGAATAATATCCCCACGAAGAGCCAAGATTTTCTGCACCCCAACCTTGTCCAAGTCAGCAATAGTTTCAGCCACCTTGTTCTTAGTCAGATAGATGGCTGGCAAGTGAGCAATAGTCGGAATCGCCAAGTCATTTTGGATAAAGTCAGCCAAACGAACCGTCGTTTCCTTGATATTAAATTTATTATTGCTGGCAGTTACACTGATAAAGTGAGGAGCCAACTCCTGCATATCTTGAAGAGCAGAAATAATGTTATCATTACCCACGGCTGGGTTTGGAGGGAACACTTCAAATGAGAGTGACGGTGTTTGGCGTGACATAGTCCTTATCCTTTTCTAGTTGATTTTTTTCGTTAGCTGGATTCCTAGAATCCAAGTGAAACAGGCAGATTGACCAAACAGCGCTTCTAGAGAAATCCTTATCTTACAATTTCTCACGCGCAGCTTTAGCTGCTTCAACAAGGCGGATCAAGCTTTCTTTTGTTTCTGGAATACCACGTGTTTTCAAACCACAGTCAGGGTTGATCCAAACTTTCTTGCTTGGCACTTTAGCAAGGATGGCTTCGATTGTATTGTCGATTTCGCCTTCATTTGGCACACGAGGTGAGTGGATATCATAAACCCCAGGTCCCACTTCTGTTTGGAAGTTTTTCGCTTTGAGTTCGTCCAAGATTTCAAGGTTTGAACGGCTAGCTTCAAAGGAAATAACATCTGCATCCATGTTGTCGATAGCTGGGATGATATCTGTAAATTCTGAGTAACACATGTGAGTGTGGATTTGTGTGTCTGGCGCTACTGTTGAGTGTACCAAGCGGAAGGCAGGAATAGCCCAGTCAAGGTAGTCTTCGTACCAGTCGCTACGACGGAGTGGCAATTTCTCACGAAGAGCAGCCTCGTCGATTTGGATGATTTTCACACCAGCAGCTTCAAGGTCAAGCACTTCATCCTTGATGGCAAGGGCGATTTGAAGAGTAGAATCCTTGATAGAGATGTCTTCACGTGGGAATGACCAGTTGAGAATAGTTACTGGTCCAGTCAACATACCTTTAACAGGTTTGTTTGTACGGCTTTGTGCATAGCTAGACCATTTAACAGTGATAGGGTTAAGACGAGTGACATCACCCCAGATGATTGGTGGTTTAACCCCGCGCATACCGTATGATTGTACCCAACCATTTTTAGAGAAGAGGTAACCTGACAAGTTTTGACCGAAGTACTCAACCATGTCGTTACGCTCAAATTCACCGTGAACAAGGACATCAAAGTCGATATCTTCTTGCCATTTGATCCATTCGTCAATTGTTTCAGCAAGGAAAGCATCGTACTCTTCTTGAGACAATTCACCTTTACGGTAAGCCAAACGTTTAGCACGAACTTCTTTAGTTTGAGGGAATGAACCGATAGTTGTTGTTGGAAGAGCTGGAAGTTTGAAAGCTTCTTCTTGGATAGCTTCACGTTCTGCAAAGGCTGGCAAACGAGTGTAGTCTGCGTCTGTCAAGCCAGCGATACGCGCACGAAGTTCCGCATTTTCACCAACACGCTCAGTCGCAAAGAGTTCTTTGTTAGCTGCAAGTGCTTCTTCACCTTGACCATTGCGGATAGCATCCAAATCACGAATCTCATCTAATTTTTCAACTGCAAAGGCAAAGTGGTTCAAGATTGCTGGTTCAAATTCCTCATTAGCAGTTGTAAATGGCACATGAAGAAGTGAGCATGAGCTTGTCAATACAATGTTTTCAGCTGGAATTTGTTCAAGAACAGCCAAGCTCTTTTCGTAGTTGTTGCGCCAGATGTTTTTACCATTGACAATACCTGCATAAAGAGTCTTATCAGCTGGGAAGCCACCTTTAACCAATTCAAGAGTTTTCTTACCTTCAACGAAATCAAGACCGATAGCATCAACTGGCAAGTTTACAAGGTCAGCGTATACGTCACGAACGTCTCCGAAGTAAGTTTGAAGCAAGACTTCGAGACCTTTTTTGTCAGCCAAGAGTTTGTTGTAAAGGTTCAAGAAGAGAGCTTTTTCTTCAGCTGTCAAATCTTTTACAAGAGCCGCTTCATCCAATTGGATACGAGTCGCACCAAGTTCAGCCAATTTTTCAAAAACTTCTTGGTAAGCAGCCACTAAGCTGTCTACGAAGTCTTCTGCTTTCACGCCTTCTTCAAAGTCTGACAATTGAAGGAAAGTGAATGGACCTACAAGAACTGGACGAGTGTTCAATCCAAGTTCTTTTGCTTCTTGGAACTCATCGAAAATCTTGTGACCTGCAAGTTTGACTTGAGTGTCTTTTTCAAATTTAGGAACGATGTAGTGGTAGTTGGTGTTGAACCATTTCTTCATTGGAAGGGCGCGAACGTCTCCTTTTTCTCCTTGGTAACCACGACCCAAAGCGAAGTAGCGCTCAAGGTCAGACAAGTCCAAGTTTTGAACTGAAGCAGGTACCACGTTGAAAAGGAAAGCTGCATCTAGGAAGTTGTCATAGTGAGAAAAGTCATTTGATGGAATTTCAGTGATGCCTTTTTCTTTAACAATGTTCCAGTGTTTAGCACGCAAATCTTTTGCGGCTGCAAGGAGTTCTTCTTCTGAGATTTCTTTTCTAAAGTATTTTTCAGTTGTAAATTTTAATTCGCGGAATTCGCCCAAACGAGGGAAACCGATGATTGTAGTTGACATGATGTGTCCTCCAAAATTTGTTGTTGAAACTATCTTAACAGAAAAAGAATCATCTGTATAATTGTAAAAAATTAGGCTTTGATATAGTTTGAAACTATATCTCGGTTTTAGACAAAAGAAAAAGACCTGAGACAAATGCCTCAAATCCTTTGTGTAGCTTGTTTTTTTACTATATTTCAGTTAGACGGTTCAAACGCGTTATTAGTAATTCTTATAAGTGACTATGGCTTGTTATTAGAAAAGACTATAAGTTGATTTTTCTATATTATACACTTGAGGCACTATAACTGTTAAATTTGTTAAAGTTTTCCAACTTCTTCCTATCAACTCTTTCCCTGTTCGAGGGGGACGACTGCTAGTGTCTCTCCTAAACTGGCTAGGACTTTTAAGACTGTGTCCAACTGGGGGCTAGTCTTACCTGTTTCCATCCTAGCTATAACAGGCTGGCTTACTCCACTAAGTTCTTCTAGCTTTTTCTGACTGATTCCTTGCTCATGTCTGGCCTCAATCAACTCGCTCATGATAGCCACTCGCATATCACTTTCAAGGATTTCCTCCTTGGTAAAGAGCTCAGAGCGGATATCCTTCCAATTACTCCCAATAGCACTATTCTTCATCACTTACCCCTCTTTCTTTTAGAGCTATATATTTTTGAAAAAATGAGCGAATTATGAGCGAATTATGAGCGAATAAAGAGTGTTTTTTGTAGTTCCCGATTTTTCTAACAAACCTTGATTTACGAATATTTGGAGATAACGACGCATGGTTGCCGCACTCAAACCTGTTAGTTCTTGTGCAACTCCAGTTGTTATCTGATAATTCTCTACAAGATAAGACTCTATTTTTTCAAAAATAGCTAGCTCACGTGGTTTCAAAAGTAATTTAACCGACTTTTCCGTACTATCATTTTTTTGATGACTATAATCCAGCAAGGTTTCTAAAATCGCTTCAAGCATAAATTGGATGAATTTTGTAGAAGCATTAGCCTCATTACTCTCTGTTAAAGCTTGATAATACCCTGACTGGTGTCGGTAAATAACAGACTCGACAGGAAGCCACTCAAATAAAGGAGTCCATCTACTCAAAATTAGGCTCTGCCACATCCGCCCCATACGACCGTTCCCATCCTCAAAAGGGTGAATAATTTCTAGCTCAAAATGTACGATACAAGATTTGACAATATCAGATATCTGACTAGCTTTAGCCCAAGCAAATAAGTCCGATACCAGATTAGGAACAAATTGTGGTCTCGCTCCAAGATGAACAACTTTCCCTGTTCCATCAAAAACACCCACATCTCCTAATCGAAACTGACCTGGATGCTTAACCAAATCCTGGGTCAACAATCGATGAGCTAGCAAAAAGTCATCTATACTGTATGGATTTAAGCGAAAAACCTTCTCATAAGCTTCATAAGCATTTTGGACCTCATGGATATCCTTAAGAGAGCCTAGAACTCTTTTCCCCTCTATGACATCAGTCACCTGCTCCAGAGAAAGACTATTATTCTCAATAGCTAAAGAGGACTGAATAGAGCGAATCCGATTTTCCTTGCGTAGGTGTAATTCTCTCGTTTCGAAAGAAAGTTGAGTCGCCAACTCAGAAATCTTCTGCACAAGATTCAATATTTCTTCTGTTATTTTATAGTTAGGTGTCATCGTCTTCCTTTCTATGTAAATCTTCAAGTAAAATCTCCGCAACTTTTACATCGTAAGCATTCTGTAGATTGAGCCAGGTTTGCATAGAAACTCCGCTTAGCTTAGCTAACTTATGAGCCGTTTCTTTACTAATGGACTCCTCTGCATTAACTAGCTTGTTGACGGTCTTGGCGGAAACTCCTAAACGCTCCGCAAATTCTTTCTGCGTTAGGTTATAATCTTCAATCAACTCCTCAACATACTGACCTGGATGAAAAGCAATCAGGTCTTTGTATTCAACAATTTTATTACTCATAGTGATTGCTGACCTCCTCTATTTTTAAGATTTCGATTTCTATAGGAATGGAAACAATCTTCTCCATCACCCTTCAAACTCTTTCAAAAACTTTTTGAGTTCGGCATCGGCTTCTGGTGTGGTTCCGTGTAGTTGACCGAGCATTTCAAGTAGGGAAGCGGTTTGGTTTTGGATTGCTTGATTGGTCGTATTGATCTTGCCAACGATATCTGCCAGTGGTTCGACTTCTTCTTCCTCAAAGGTATCTACATAGCGAGGAATATTAAGGTTGTAGTCATTTTCGACGATTTCTTCATAGCTTGCTAGATGGGCAAACTTGTCAATCTCCTCACGTGACTTGTAGGCTTCCAGAATCTTCTCGATATGAGCATCCGTCATGATATTCTGATTTTTCCCCTTATCAAACTCCTTAGAAGCATCGATAAAGTAGACATCACGATTGGTACGGTTCTTTTTGAGAATGATGACCGTGGTCGGAATGCTGGTGTTAAAGAAGATATTAGCAGGTAGACCGATAACCGTATCAATAGCTCCTTCTTCTAACAAGGCCTTGCGAATGGTTCCCTCCGCATTTCCACGGAAAAGAACACCGTGGGGAAGAACGATAGCCATGACTCCATTATCCTGCTTGAGATGGTAGTAACCATGCAAAAGAAAGGCAAAATCAGCCTTGGACTGGGGTGCCAGTTTCCCAAAAGGAGAAAAGCGAGGATCAGCCATAAAGCCAGAGCTTGCTGACCACTTAGCAGAGTAGGGAGGGTTCATGAGAACACCGTCAAAGTTGGTCGGTTCTTGAGTTGGCCAGTCTTCATCTAGTGTATCGGCATTGTGGAGAAATTGATTTTCAACAGGAACACCGTGTAGGATCATGTTCATCCGGGCCAAGTTATAAGTCGAAGTATTGAGCTCCTGCCCAAAGTAGACCACTGTCTGCGGTTTATGAGAGTATTTCTTGGCATTGAGCAAGAGAGAGCCAGAGCCCATAGTCGCATCATAAATGGTAAAGCCCAGCTGATCCTCACGACCCAAAAAGGCAATCTGAGTCATAAGTTTGGCAACAGGCTGAGGTGTATAGAACTCACCAGCCTTCTTACCTGAGTCCGTCGCAAACTGACCGATCAGATACTCATAAGCATCCCCCAGCATATCGCCAGCATGACCAGCCACATCTAGCACAGCCAACTCCTTCATAACTGCCGCCACCGTTTGGTTTTGCTTTTGCGGAGTTGCCCCTAGCTTTTTGGAATAGAGGTCAATATCTTCAAAGAGATTTTCATAGAGTTCATCACTCTGCTCGATATCACGAAAACCCTGAGCCAGATCTTCCAACTGGAAAATCCCCTCATTGACCCGTGCTACTAGAGCCGTAAAGGTCAACTCAGGCTTGATACTATAGTTGAGTTCGTCCTTCATCACTGCAAGAAGATCCTCGTGGGTGTCCGCATCCTCATAGTAGTTACGATAGACTTCAAGGGCAGCCTCTAGACTCTCACTCCCCTCCCCCATAGTCTCCGCCACGAAAAAGAGCATTTTATCTGACAGATACTTATAAAAGACCATACCCAAAAGATAGGACTTGTAGTCATTAGCATCCATCTTAGAGCGGAGAACATCCGCTGAGTTCCACAGGGCTTGGTAGAGCGACTAGGAAGTTTGTGTTGTTTCTTTAATCATAGATCTAATTTTTTTCTTTCTTTTTAGACTACTGGAATTTTTAAAATTGAATATTTAAATCCCATGCTTTTTAATTGTTGAATCGCATTGAATAAATTAACCATTGAAAAGAATGGTAATATATCAGAATTTTTTACTCCTCCTGTTACTCGTTTATCGATGATTGCAAATACAATTTCAAACTCATTATTTGTCTCTGATAGATTCAGTATTTTACAACCGCACTTTTCATTAATGAATTCTTTCATTTTAATATCCTGAGCTAAAATAGTGGCAGATACAACACCCTGAGAAAATAAATGACTTAATTTTGACGAAGAACCTCCTTTTTTTACATGAATTAACTTTTTGTCTTTGGTCACAATATCTGCCACTTCAACACTACTTCTTCCATAGCTATCCCCATGATACATTTCTTTATCCAATATATAGTAATCTGGATGACTTGTAGAAAATGCTTTATTAAAATCTCCTTCATTCTGTCCATTAGAAGCTGGAGAAACAATTGGAAGCTCAGTATCCACAATATTATCAATTTCAGTTTTTATAGTATTAAAAAATTCTTTATTAATTTTATACCAAGAGCCATAACATAAAATATATTTTTCTTTGTTATAATCTATTTCGAAAATTAATGATGAATATAAGCTTCCAACTATTCTTTCCTCATCTGTGTCTTTATATTTGGTAACTAATTTATTCCGTTTTAAAGACGATATAAAAGAGCTATTTGAGCTATTTGATTTATTTTTTCTTCTTATTGTTGAGAAATACGCATTCGAATCAATTTCAATTGAAAACTCTTTTTCTCTTTTTCCAGTTCCAGTAAGAAAAAAGCCTTCTATATTCTCCCAATCAAGTAAAGTATTAGGAGCAATGGTTGGATAGTTCCCCTTTGTCATCTCCACGTATAATTGATTATCTAAATCGGAACTTAATCTTTTTTCTCTTACTTCCAAAATATTATCAAGCCATGAAAAACCATTGTTTTTATAATCATCTTTTTTATAACTATCATAATAAAACCCAATACTGTCTTTAATATCAGTTATATTCATCTTTCGACTAGCTACTAAACTATCTGTTCCTACAAGAAAAGATGCTACACTCTCTAAAGAAGGCGCTCCTGAGACAGACTGTAATAGATTTCTCCTAGTATCTAGATCAAATATATCTTGAGAAGCGTAAATCGAACTTTGTCTTTGGGATGAGACTATGACATCTTCGATACTAGTTATATTCATACTTCTAATTTTATCTTTATCAATTAGATTAGCCGCTACTTTCAACCCAAAATTTCTAACTATCTTTAAATCATTTAGCATTGACCTGCCATAACCATAAGTTATACTAAAAAACCTATTTCTAAACTTCACTACAACCACGGCTTTATTGGGAACATTTTTTGAAAACTTTATTTTTTTGGCTGATAGTTGATTTAACTCATCCTGCCAAGAAGGTAATTTAGGATCTGAATTGTGAACAAATATTTTCCCCTCTAGTCCAATCACACTATTTAATGGGTATTCATCATATTTAAACTTATCTTTTAGGCAATCTTCAAATTTTTCAACTGATTTATTATTAAGAAACAAAGAAATTTGAGTAGTTTTTAATTTTTTCGTCATAGTCTCTCCAATCTTATATAAACATATCCTGCAAGAGTTTCTTTTTCAAAGCCTCAAGCTGAGTAATTTTTTCTTGATGAGAGTTGATGAGGTTATCGAGGTTAGAGAAATAGGTACCGATGGCTTGTTGTTCAGGAAGAGATGGCATAGATATTGAAATATTCTCTAAGTATGTGTAATAAAGATTCGCTACACTTCCACCTTCAACTCGTTTGGCAAACTCTTTTTTCATTTTTGCATTAAAATAATATGCGATAAACAACGGATTTTTAGGTGTATTATATACGGAAATCATTTCACCAATTGCAACATCTTTCAGTGACAACCAACTACAATTGGCAAAATCTAATGGATTTTCACCAACCCGAGGTACTAATACCTCATTACCAGAACTCAATTTCAAATTTTCTTTAGGAATTGATGTGTACGAGTATATTTTATCTATTTTTGTGGAGAATTTTGTATACAACTCACCATAACGTACACACGGTGTTGTTGCCTTATCAGTCACCGACCATTTCGGAGCACTTTTTCCATAATAGAAAGAGCCAAACTCTCCAATTGTCCCTTTCTCCCACTCACCTTCAAATCCATCTAAACGAATCTCAGGAACTGTCTGTCCAACTTTAGGAAACATCTTGGAAAGCATTGTTGCCTTGAGAGATTGGTAGTTGGCGAGATTATCCTTGTAACTTGCTAGAAGGTCGTCGAGAGTGCTGAAGAGGGAGCCGATGGCGGATTGTTCAGCTAGAATAGGAACTGAAGTTTTTATAGAGTAAAAATCGCTATGATTTAAATCAGGTATGGTTGAGTTTCCTGCTCTAATTATGATTTCTTTTTGAATATTATTTGATGTTAACAGATAATATAAAAACATTTTAGAGGTTTCAAACTTATCATAATCAACCTTAAAAAAATTGTTATGAAATGCACCAGAAATATTTGTAACCACTTTTCCTGTATTTCCAGTTCTAGTCATTAAAATATCATCTACAGTGCAAATAACATTCTCAGATGGAGATTCAATATAATATTTCTTTGTAGAATTAGGATTTAAAAATTCATTTGTAATATAAAAATATCTATGTTTTCCAGCTTCTAAAAATCTACTAGAAATTGCAATTTGTAGACCTTGAGATAATTTTGTAAAGTTTTTAAATCTCTTTTTATCCCATTCTTCCTTAAAATAATCGAACCTAATTTCAGGCACATTATCATTTTCTTTTAATTTCATCCGTACTCCCACACTTTATTTAACAGCCAGTATCAAATTTCCAATAGTGTTTAAAGTGCTCTTCATAGTGATTGTCTTTAAAAATCTGATAAAAAAGATCTCTCATTTCATCTTTCATAATTCACAAACACATATTTTATAAAAAGTTTCCGAAAGAGCATTTAATTTTATATATTTTTTTCTTTCCTTAACTTTATGATCAAGCAACTCTTGTATCTTTATTTGACAATTCAATTTTTGAAATATTATATCATACGCTGAGGACGAGCGCACTAAACTATAATTTAAATCATCATTATAGTTATAACCATCAGGAATTTCAATCAAGCCTAACCTAACCAAATTTGCTAATGAAACTAAAACAACTTCATACTCTCTATCCATCCATGTAATATTTTCGATTGTAGTAACTTCAGAAATTTCATCACTATCAGTAATATATAAGTCAATAATAGGTTTAATTGGCCTCTCCATTATTTCTTTAAAAACAATCGCATCTATAGGACTTAGTTGTTTTATTATCTCAACAAACGAAGGATGCACTTTATCCTTCATCCCTAATACCATTGCTTTTGATAATAAATTTGCATATAAATTCCTAAGTTCCTCACTATCCATTGAATATGAGAGTGCAATAATTGCTGGTATCGCGACATGCGGTTCTGGACTAACCAACTCCTCTGGCTTAACATGCTTTAATCGTTCTGCCAGAAGTATTTTAGTTTTTTCAATGTTATATTCTTTATTCAGCAACCATATATCTAAAGGCTGAAAAAGAGCATTAATCAATTTAAGAGGTCTTGCAATAAATTGACCTATTTCCCTTATAGCCGGTTTGGCACCATCATCATAAATATTCGGAATCACTTCCTTACCGATTTTAATAAAATCTTCTTCGTCAAGCATTTGATACCTCTACAATAAAAATCAACAAATAAAATTTACAAAGAACTTATCGCTTTATACTTCTCAAAACTATACCGAGAAATTTCCTCAACTCCCAGCATCTGATATTTGTCTTTTACTTTCATAAAGTAAGAACCAATTAATTCTTTTGGAATTATTTCATTAGATAGTTCTTCCGCGTTCAAATCTCCTCGCATAGCCAACCATGGTTCCTCTTCATGAGTAAATTCTTCTAATACTTTTCCATTAAATATAGCAAAATTCTTCAATACACTATCTATTAAACTACATTCAAAAAATGTAAGGTCACCTCCAATATCACTCTTTATATTCAATTGAATGGGATTATATCCAAAAGATTGATATTTAAAATAAACATCTCTATATACAGGACCATGTACCCAAGCCTCGCAATCACTAGAAAAAATATAGTCCTTCTTAAAAGCAAAATAAAATCCTTGTACATAGTATAAAAGTTTTTGTAAAGCTAACGGTGTAATCTCATTATTTTTTGATAATAAATAGTGTATAACTCGAGTAAGTTTATCATCATTTTCATTATTTAAAATTTCATCAACCTTTTCTACACTCTTATTAAATGCTACATCTGTAATATTATCTTTATTTGTTACCAAAATTTCTTTAAAAATATCGGGTTTTTTTAATATTTCTTTCAATTTATCAGAATAAGCAGGTTTTGGAATATCACCAGTTAAATATCTTTGAATAGTATTAACTCCCCAACCCAAAAGTTGAGCTAATGGTTTAGCTCCAATACTATATTTTTTCGTAATATTTATTATATCTTCATTGGAGATAATACCATTCTCACTCCTAAAAGCTTCATAGATAGCTTGTTTATTATATTCGTTAATTTCTTCAACATAAACAGGCTTATTACAATTAACACAATAAGCAGTCTTACCTGAAAAAGTATATTTTTTTCCTTTTAATGACCGTGTTAATTCTTCATCCACTACTTTATAATTTACAGACTCTAAGCAATTTTCGCATAATATTTTTTTATTGTTCATTATTAGTCTCCTTTCAAGAGAGAGGTCTTCTCTTAAAGAGGGAAAATTTATTTAAATTGATAATTCAATGCTTTTGATTCATCCGGCCTATGAAAAGATACAACAACTAAAAAAGGTTGGTTTGCCTTATCATTTTTAATTATTATTTTAACGTAAACAATAACTTGCAACTCGTCACCAAATAAATCTGTTAAAGTAAATTCAGGCGCAAACAGATAATAATCTTCATGATTCCGTAAAACATCATACGGATGTAAACACTCACAAAAATCGCTATACTCGATTTGCATTAATAACTTACAAATTTCTTCATCCTTCAAATTAAATTCAATCATGAATTCTTCGTTCTTTTCACGATTTTCTCCAGTTGAAATCATATAGCTTTTACTCTGAATTAGGCTTTTAATTTCTTCTAATAAATCTTCGATTTCTAATTTACTATACATTAAAAGTATTAACCTTTCTATTTAATTGCCATTTTGTTCCCTCCTTAACTCCACATTAATAGTACCATTTTTTTATAAGAAAAGCAAAAAAAACACTATTTTTTAAAAAATAGTGCTTTTATCTCCCAACCCTCAACGGCTCAATGACTTCCTCTACTAGCTGGGTATAGGCTTCCTTGATTTGTTTTTTATAGAGGAGAGGATTGAGGGCGTCTGCCACCTCTAGTTTATAGTCTTGATAGCGCTGGCTCTTGGTCAGCTGGCTTTCTCCTAGTTGTTTTTTAGCTCCCTTGCGGTAGTGTTCGACATAGTAACGGAGTTCATCTTCTCCGACATACCAGCGTTTGCTAAAGACTTGGATGTGTTGTTGGATGACAGCCTCAATCATCTGATCCAAGATATTTGCGATAGACTGACCACAATAGCTTTCTGGATGTTCTTGGACTTCTCTCCAAAGTTCAGTGATGATCTGAGCAAGATTGGGATTGGTCTTCTCAAGGCTCTGAATATAGTTATCCACCGCTTCCTTATCTTGAGCGCTTAGGTTCTTTTCTTGACTCTGGCCTTGCTCAATCAGGCTTTGAATCAAGGTCAAGATATAGGCATAGTTGATCTCGTCCACTTGGATAGACTCCAGTTCATAGTGGATATCAAGTGATTCACCATCGTCATCATCCTCTACTCGGCTTTTTAATTCTGCAAGGACATTTCGATAAAGGCCCAGATACCTTTCCAACTTTTCTCCATCAAGTCCCGTCTGACTGTAAAGCTCTTCCTCATCATACTCTTTATACACTCGGATAGAGGCTAGGTATTTATCAAAGGCTTGATAGGTTTTAGCTAGTTTCCTCAACTCAGGCGTAGAGATTTGTTCGATTTGGAGTCCTTTCTCAGGATCATCTGTGATGAGATTTTGGAAATCACTACAACTCCGTAAAAAGTTCCTCTTTTCCTCTTCCCATCTTGGAGCTAGGACCTCATTTTCACCACCATTTGAGTAGAGCTTGAGGGCATTATCCACTGCTTCCTTGAAGGCTAGAGGCTTTTGGAAGGTGATGATATGACCATAGGTCTTACTGCTATCAAAAATACGGTTGGTTCGGCTAAAAGCCTGAATCAAATCCTGCGGTTGCATGGGCTTGCGGTCAATAAAGAGAGTTGATAGACAAGGGGCATCAAATCCTGTTAAGAGACGATTGACTACGATAACCAAGTCCAACTGCTCCTTGCGATAGAGGTATTTGTCCTGTTTTCTAGCTAGACGGTTATTGACATCCGTATTAAAGCCACGAAGATCCGCCATGGTAAAGTGGGTATCAAACTCTTGGTTATAGTCCTCTAAAACCTGCTTCATGTGGTCCTGATTGGCTCTTGAGTCTTCTTCATTTTCTGTGACCGAGTAGGTAATGGTCGCCTTTGGAAAATCAGGAAGGACCTGCTTGACCCTTTCCGATACCTTAACTCTCGTATCCCCAGCCTTGACTCGTTTGAGCAGGTCATAGTAGGCTTGAGCTTGTGGGATAGACTTGACCGTTAGGATGGCATTGTAGGTCTTACCCACTCCTTTTTGGAAGCCTAGTTGTTGACGCGATTTATTGATAATGGCATCCAAGACTTCCAGCATATGCTCCTCATCCTCATAGACAGTATCTGGTATGTCATTTTCAGATTTATCCGTGATGAGGGTATTGCGATAATCCACCTTAAAGCCTAAAACTGCTCCATCATGGATGGCTTCCTTGACTGTATACTCATGGAGACGGTCTCCGTACTGTTGCTGGGTTGTTTGGGCTAGATCGCCGACTTGCTGGCGTTTATTTTCCTTAAAGATAGGTGTCCCTGTAAAACCATACCAGAGCGACTGTGGGAAAAAGGCCTTAATATCTTTTTGTGTTTGAGGTGTCACGGCACGGTGGCATTCATCCACAACAAAGGCTACTCGGAGTCCCTTGAGTTTTTCCGCATCTCGTTGGTAGTGTCCCTGTTCAAACTTGCGCATCATGGTGGTGATTTTCTGGATAGTTGTCACCACGACACGCTTATCATTACTTCCTAGTCGCTTGATCAAATCATGGGTATTATCCGTCTCATCAATATCAATGACATCATTGATCGCATAAGAGAGAAAGGATGAAGTGGTCTGTTGGTCCAAGTCCCTGCGATCAACGACAAAAATTGTCTTTTGAATAGAAGGTATTTGTAGGAGATTCCGCGCCACCTTATAAGAAGTCAGGGTCTTCCCTGAACCTGTCGTATGCCAAACATAGCCAGACTCCTGACGACGAGAAGCTTCCTGCACCGCTTCGATAGCATGGATCTGGTAGGGACGCAGGAGGATAAGAGCCTTCTTGCTATCATCAAGGACAGAGTACTGCATGACCATCTGGTGGGCACGAGGGATGGAAAGGACTTCGTGGGCAAAACTGGTCAAGCTCGTTATGGGTTGGTTATCCTTATCCACCCACTTAGTTAGAAATTGCTTGTTGAGTTTATTTTCCCTAGCTGCAGCGATATAGCGTGTGTCTACTTTATTGGTCACAACAAACATCTGTAAGCTAGAGTAAATGCCACGGAACTTGCCTTCTCTATCATACTTTTTGATTTGATGAAAGGCATCTAGAAAAGCAACTCGGGGACTTTTAAGCTCAATCTGAATCATTGGCAGGCCATTGATCAAGAGGGTCACATCTAGCCTGCGGTCTTGATCCTGAGGATTTATCTTGTCTCTCTCGACTTGGTTGACAACCTCATAACTAGACTTACCAGCTGCGATATTGTCTCGCCAAATAACAGATAAACGGATAGTCCCCAAACTAGCATCTTCTCTCTGAACCTCAACCTTGGCAATGCCATTTTCGCCGACCAACCACTTGGCAGCATCATAGTAGCTAACAAAGTTCAGTTGATTCTTTATCTGGCGTTTTTCCTGTTCTGTCAGGGGATGTTCTGCCAATAGAGCCACATTGTTCTGAGCTAACTTTTCAAAGAAGTTTTCCCATAATTGCTCTTCTGTTTTAAGGTCTTCTCTGTATGTCCATTGACTTTCCCCAGTTACCAGTTGGCTGATCAGTTGTTTTTCTATCTCCAGTTCTGGTTTTACCTGTATCATACTCTCTCCTTTGCTACTTGTCTGCTCCCTTTATTATAGCATGTTTATCCTCAAATTCCAGCACTCTTTCCATCGCAAGAGCAATCATTCCCCCTTTCTCCTCCAAAATATGGTATAGTAGAATTATACTATCTATGAGGAGTTTACATGTCACAGGATAAACAAATGAAAGCTGTATCTCCCCTTCTGCAGCAAGTTATCAATATCTCATCGATTGTTGGTGGGGTTGGGAGTTTGATTTTCTGTATTTGGGCTTATCAGGCTGGGATTTTACAGTCTAAGGAAACCCTCTCTGCCTTTATCCAGCAGGCAGGTATCTGGGGGCCACCTCTCTTTATCTTTTTACAGATTTTACAGACTGTCGTTCCTATCATTCCTGGAGCCTTGACCTCGGTGGCTGGGGTCTTTATCTACGGGCACATCGTAGGGACTATCTACAACTATATCGGCATCGTGATTGGCTGTGCCATTATCTTTTATCTGGTACGCCTTTACGGGGCTGCCTTTGTCCAGTCTGTCGTCAGCAAGCGCACCTACGACAAGTACATCGGCTGGTTAGATAAGGGCAATCGTTTTGACCGTTTCTTTATTTTTATGATGATTTGGCCCATTAGTCCCGCTGACTTTCTCTGTATGCTGGCTGCCCTGACCAAGATGAGCTTCAAGCGCTATATGACCATCATCATTCTGACAAAACCCTTTACCCTCGTAGTTTATACCTACGGTCTGACCTATATTATTGACTTTTTCTGGCAAATGCTTTGACATATAAAAAATTCGTTTGGTTTCCCAAACGGATTTTGTGTTTTATTTTGAAACTTCTTTTGCAAGAACAAAGTTCCCAAGTGTGGCAGAACCATTTCCTGCGACTGCTGGAGTGACGATGTAGTCACGCACATCTGGAACTGGTAGGTAACCGTTGAGCAAGGATGTGAATTTCTCGCGGACACGATCCAACATGTGCTGTTGAGCCATGACTCCACCACCAAAGACGATGACATCTGGGCGGAAAGTGACTGTCGCATTAACCGCAGCTTGAGCGATGTAATAGGCTTGAACATCCCAGACAGGGTTGTTGAGTTCAATGTTTTCCCCACGTACACCTGTACGAGCTTCCAAACTTGGACCAGCTGCATAGCCTTCCAGACAGCCCTTGTGGAATGGACAAACACCGTTGAATTCTTTTTCAATATCCATTGGGTGTCTAGCCACATAGTAGTGACCCATTTCAGGGTGACCCACACCGCCGATAAACTCACCACGTTGAATAACACCTGCACCAATACCTGTACCGATTGTGTAATAAACCAAGTTTTCAATACGAGCACCAGCATTGTTACGGGCAACCACTTCACCGTAGGCAGAACTATTTACGTCTGTCGTGAAGTACATTGGCACGTTTAGGGCGCGACGAAGGGCACCAAGCAAGTCTACATTTGCCCAGTTTGGTTTTGGAGTCGTTGTGATAAATCCATAAGTTTTTGAGTTTTTATCAATATCAATCGGACCAAATGAACCAACTGCAAGACCAGCAAGATTATCGAATTTTGAGAAAAACTCGATGGTTTTATCGATTGTTTCGATTGGTGTTGTTGTTGGAAATTGTGTTTTTTCGATAACGTTAAAGTTTTCATCACCGACAGCACAGACAAACTTTGTCCCGCCCGCTTCCAAGCTTCCGTATAATTTTGTCATGATAAACCTCTTGTTTTTATTTTCTTAATTATAGCATATTTCGAAAGTCTAAATTTCTCTATTTTTTAGATTTTCCTCTGTAAATCTTACCATTCAAGTAAAAACGAACAAACATGTCATTTGTTCGTTTTCATTTAGCTAGAAAAGACTAAGCTTTCACTTCGATAAGAGCGTCACCCTTCGCAACTGAACCTGTTGCGACTGGAGCTACTGAAGCGTAGTCAGCTGTATTTGTAACGATAACCATTGTTGTATCATCAAGTCCAGCTGCAGCGATTTTGTTTGAGTCAAATGTTCCAAGAACATCGCCAGCTTTCACCTTGTCACCTTGAGCAACTTTTGCTTCAAAACCTTCACCATTCATAGATACAGTGTCAATACCAACGTGGATCAAAACTTCAGCACCATCAGTTGTTTTCAAACCAAAAGCGTGTCCTGTTGGAAAGGCAATTGAAACTTCAGCATCAGCTGGTGCATATACCACACCTTGGCTAGGTTTCACAGCGATACCTTGTCCCATAGCTCCACTTGAGAATACTGGGTCATTAACATCAGCAAGAGCAACAACGTCACCAACGATAGGAGTTACAAGTGTTTCATTTTGAAGAGTTGCTGGAATGTTACCAGTTGTTTCTTCTTGGACCAAACGTTCTGTCTCTACTTCAGTAGCAACTTCTTTTTCATCCTCATAACCAAACATATAAGTAAGAGCGAAACCAAGAACGAATGATACAGCTACCATAAGAAGGTATTGTGCAAGTTGTCCGTTACCGATGTAAAGCATTGTACCAGGGATGACGGTGATACCATTACCAGTACCTGCAAGTCCAAGGATAGAAGCCAATCCACCACCGATTGCACCAGCAATCAATGAAAGGAAGAATGGTTTACGGAAACGCAAGTTAACCCCGAAAATAGCAGGCTCTGTAATACCTAGGAAGGCAGAAAGAGCAGCTGGGAAAGCAAGTGTTTTTAGTTTTGGATTTTTAGTTTTAACACCAACCGCAACAGTCGCAGCACCTTGAGCTGTCATAGCAGCTGTGATGATCGCGTTGAATGGGTTAGCATGGTCAGCAGCAAGCAATTGAACTTCAAGCAAGTTGAAAATGTGGTGCACACCTGACACGACAATCAATTGGTGAACCCCACCGATCAAGAAACCACCAAGACCAAATGGCAAGCTGAGGATCGCTTTTGTAGCGATAAGGATGTAGTTTTCAACGACGTGGAAGACCGGTCCAATGACAAAGAGTCCAAGGATAGACATGACCAAAAGTGTAACAAATGGCGTTACCAAGAGGTCAATGACATCTGGAACAACCTTGCGGACAGCTTTTTCAAATTTAGCTCCGACAACCCCGATGATGAAGGCTGGAAGAACAGAACCTTGCAAACCAACAACAGGGATGAAACCAAAGAAGTTCATAGCTGTTACTTCACCACCTGAAGCGACTGCCCAAGCGTTTGGAAGCGAGTCAGAAACAAGCATCATACCAAGAACGATACCAACGGCTGGATTTCCACCGAATACACGGAAGGTTGACCACACAACCAAACCTGGCAAGATGATAAAGGCTGTATCTGTCAAGATTTGCGTGTAAGTTGTCACGTCAGCTGGAAGTGTCATTCCAAGAGCAGTCAATAGACCACGTACACCCATGAAAAGACCTGTTGCTACGATAACTGGGATGATTGGAACGAAAACGTCACCGAAAGTACGGATAGCACGTTGGAACCAGTTCCCTTGTTTGGCAGCTTCTGCTTTCATATCATCTTTAGATGATGTTGGCAAACCAAGTGCAACAACTTCATCGTACATTTTGTTAACTGTACCTGTACCAAAGATGATTTGGTATTGACCTGAGTTAAAGAAAGCACCTTGAACTTTTTCCAAGTTCTCAATCACTTCTTTATTGATTTTTCCTTCATCTTTGACCATGACACGAAGACGAGTCGCACAGTGGGCAACACTGTTGACATTTTCACGTCCGCCCAAGGCATCGATGACTTTTTTTGCAATTTCCTGATTGTTCATTTGCAAAAATCTCCTTATATAAAATTTTGTTCTTGTTTGAAAGCGATTTTATCCGCCCTACGACTATTATTTTATCATGTTTTAGAAATATGTCAAGCGTTTTGCAGAAAAAATATTCTATCCACTTAGTAAGCATGCTTTAGATTGATTGATTTTGACTGTTTTATCAGGTATTCCTTGAAAAAATAAGTTTAAAATCTTATTTAAAAGGGTTTTGTTTCATTCTCTTTCATATTTTCGTGAAAATTTGATTGATTTCCTGCATTTATTTTGTGACAAACGTTTGACAGTTTTTTCTCTTTTTTAACATAAAAGACTTGCTTTTTCAACCGAAAACGGTTACTATTATAAGTGATAAGATTTTTGGAGGAATGAATGAATGGAATGGACAACTGAGCGTCGTTACAGACTCTATCAAGATTGGACGCAAGAAGAAATTCAAAATATTAAGAAAAATATGGCACAATCTCCATGGCATACTCATTACCATGTTGAGCCAAAAACAGGACTTCTCAACGATCCAAATGGCTTTTCCTACTTTGATGGGAAGTGGGTTGTTTTTTATCAAAACTTTCCTTTTGGTGCAGCCCACGGTTTGAAATCTTGGGTTCAATTGGAAAGCGAGGACTTAGTTCACTTTAGAGAAACTGGAGTCAAAGTTTTACCTGATACTCCATTAGATAGCCACGGTGCCTACTCTGGTTCTGCCATGCAGTTTGGCGATAACTTATTCCTATTCTATACAGGAAATGTTCGCGACGAAAACTGGATCCGTCACCCATACCAGATTGGGGCTTTGATGTATAAGGATGGCAATATTACGAAGATTGACAAGATCTTGATCGATCAGCCTACAGACTCTACCGACCACTTCCGCGATCCGCAAATTTTTAACTTTAAGGGGCAATACTATGCTATCGTCGGTGGACAGGACTTGGAGAAAAAAGGCTTCGTCCGTCTCTACAAAGCTATTGACAACGACTACACAAACTGGCAAGCTGTTGGCGACCTTGACTTTGCTAACGACCGCACTGCCTACATGATGGAATGTCCAAATCTGGTCTTTGTAGGCGAGCAACCTGTCCTTCTCTACTGTCCACAAGGATTAGATAAGGATGTTCTAGATTACGACAATATCTATCCAAATATGTATAAAATCGGAGCTTCCTTTGACCCTGAAAATGCCAAAATGGTAGATGTGTCTCAACTTCAAAACATGGATTATGGTTTTGAAGCCTATGCAACTCAAGCCTTCAACGCTCCTGATGGACGTGCTCTAGCAGTTAGCTGGCTTGGTTTACCAGATGTTTCTTATCCATCTGACCGTTTTGACCATCAAGGAACCTTCTCTTTGGTCAAAGAACTGACTATCAAAGACGGTAAACTCTACCAATACCCAGTCTCAGCGATCAAGGACCTTCGTGCGTCTGAAGAAGCCTTCTCAAACCGTGCTCAAACAAAGAACACCTATGAACTTGAACTCAACTTGGAAGCCAATAGTCAGAGCAAGATTGTCTTACTTGCTGACAAAGAAGGCAAGGGACTTTCAATCAACTTTGACCTTGTAAATGGTCAAGTAACAGTGGATCGTAGCCAGGCTGGTGAACAGTACGCCCAAGAATTTGGGACAACTCGTTCTTGCCCAATCGATAACCAGGCTACTACTGCTACAATCTTCATCGATAACTCTGTCTTTGAAATTTTCATCAATAAAGGAGAAAAAGTATTTTCTGGTCGTGTCTTCCCACATGCAGACCAAAATGGGATCCTGATCAAATCTGGAAACCCAACTGGAACTTACTATGAATTAGATTATGGTCGCAAAACTAACTGATGTCGCCAAACTTGCAGGCGTCAGCCCTACTACCGTTTCTCGAGTTATCAATAAAAAAGGCTATCTCTCTGAGAAAACCATTCAAAAGGTCAATGAAGCCATGCGAGAATTGGGCTATAAACCCAATAATCTGGCTCGTAGTCTGCAAGGAAAATCAGCTAAGTTAATCGGCTTGATTTTCCCAAATATTTCCAACGTTTTCTATGCAGAATTGATTGATAAGCTGGAACACCAACTATTTAAGAATGGTTACAAGACCATCATTTGTAACAGCGAGCACGATTCTGAAAAGGAACGCGAGTACATCGAAATGTTAGAAGCCAATCAGGTGGACGGCATCATTTCTGGTAGTCACAACTTAGGAATCGAAGACTACAATCGTGTGACCGCACCGATTATTTCCTTTGACCGAAACTTGTCACCAGACATCCCTGTCGTTTCCTCTGACAACTATGCTGGCGGGGTCCTTGCTGCCCAGACCTTGGTTAAGACAGGCGCCCAGTCTATCATCATGATTACAGGAAATGACAATTCTAATTCGCCCACTGGACTGCGCCACGCTGGTTTTGCATCCATACTCCCAAAAGCTCCTATTATCAATGTTTCCAGTGACTTTTCTCCTGTCAGAAAAGAAATGGAAATCAAGAATATCTTGACCCGACAAAAACCAGATGCCATTTTTGCTTCAGATGATTTGACTGCTATTCTAGTCATTAAAATTGCTCAAGAACTGGGCATTTCTGTCCCAGAAGAGCTTAAAGTCATCGGCTACGATGGTACCTACTTTATCGAGAATTACTACCCTCATTTGACAACGATTAAGCAACCTATGCAAGAGATTGCCCAACTCACTGTTGATCTCCTCTTGCAAAAGATCGAAGGCAAGGAAGTCGCGACAACAGGTTACTTCTTACCAGTTGCATTATTACCAGGAAAAAGTATTTAATACTCAATGAAAATCAAAGAGCAAACTAGGAAGCTAGCCACAGGCTGTACTTGAGTACGGCAAGGCGAAGCTGACGTGGTTTGAATTTGATTTTCGAAGAGTATAAGCACAAGAAAACTCAGACCGATCTGTCTGAGTTTTTTTATGATCTTAAGTTTTCTAGATAGCGCTGGGCTGTCTCTAGGTTAAAGGTTTTATCTGCTATGAGGCGCTCAACTAGGGGAGCAACTTCAGACTCACTAGCACCTGCGAGAAGTGCCAAGGATTTGGCCTGCAATTTCATGTGGCCTTGCTGGATTCCTGTACTCACCAAGGCTTTCAGGGCCGCAAAGTTTTGAGCGAGACCGATAGAAACGATAAGCTGGGCTAATTCTTTGGCAGAAGGATTTCCCAGTAGCTCATGACTGAGGGCTACACGAGGGTTGAGACCGATAGAGCCACCCTTGGTCGCTACAGGCATGGGCAGGGTCATCTCACCGACCAATTCTTCTCTTTCAAGGTCCAGCGTCCATTGACTAAGACCTTGGTAATGTCCATCTCGACTTGCAAAAGCATGAGCTCCTGCCTCAATAGCACGCCAGTCATTACCAGTGGCAATCAAAATGGCATCAACACCGTTAAATATCCCTTTATTATGAGTAGCTGCTCGATACGTATCAGCTTGCGCAAATTGGCTAGCCAAAGCCATTTTCTCCGCAATCTCTCGTCCTTGATCCTTTTGGCGGCTCAAGTAGCGAAAGGCGATGCGACAGCTTGCAGTCACCAGAGAATCGGTCGCGTAGTTGGACAGGATTCCCATGAGACTTTGTCCCTGACTGAGTTCTTCTAAGACTGGTTTCAAGGCTTCCAGCATGGTGTTGAGCATATTGGCACCCATGGCTTCCTGGGTATCGACATGAAGATCAACAACGAGAAAGTCTGTTTCGCCTTTGATCTGCTCTACATGCAAATCACGCGCCCCGCCCCCGCGTTTAACGATAGAAGGATAGGCTTGATTGGCAAGCTCCAAGAGTTCTACTTTCTTGCTGACAATTTTCTCTTGCGCTTGTTCAGGATCAGCAACTTGATAAAGGGCTACCTGCCCAATCATCTGGCGCTCATGGACTTGAGCAGTAAAACCGCCTGCTCGCTTGATGATTTTACTGGCATAGCTGGCCGCAGCAACCACTGAGGGTTCTTCCGTCACATAAGGAACTGTGTATTCCTGACCGTTGACAAGAACCTCTGGAACCAGCGAATAAGGCAGAGAAAAAGTTCCCACCACATTCTCACTCAGCTGGTCTGCCACAGTCACACTCATCTGTTCATCCTGCTCCAAACTCTCTTGTCTCTCAGGACTAAGGAGCGCCTGAGCTTTTAACAGCTCGAGGCGCTCATGGTATGATTTTTTAGAAAATCCATTCCAACTTATCTTCATTATTTTTCAACCTTGCTATAACGGCGTTGGTGGTCAACAATTTCAACCAAGGCAAAATCTTGATTTTCATAGCCAGCAAACTGGGCAGAATTTGTTTCATCTAAGTCGACTTCCTCAAAGAAGACCTTTTCATAGTCTGCAACGGATAGGGCAGTTCGTTGGTTGAGCTTATTCAAGCGGTCTTTATCCAGATAAGCTTCATATCCTTCAACCAATTCACCACTGAAGAACTCAGCCACAGCACCACTTCCGTAACTATAAAGGGCAATTTTATCCCCAGCCTTCAAGCTATCTGTATTTTCCAAGAGAGACAAAAGTCCAAGGAAAAGTGAACCTGTGTAGATATTCCCCACCTTTTGACTGTAGAGAATAGACTGGTCAAAATGCTTTTGCAAGAGGTCTTTTTTCTCTTGAGGCAGGCTCTTATCCATAATTTTTTTCAAGCCTTTTAGCGCTAATTTAGGGTAAGGCAAGTGGAAACAAACAGCCGTAAAATCATCCAAAGTAAGCTGGTAGCGTTTTTGATATTCAAGCCAAGTCGTTTTCAAACTATCCAAGTATTGTTGGGTAGAATAAACACCATTTACATAAGGGGTTGTTGAGTAATTTGGACGCCAGAAATCCATGATATCACGAGTTTGAGCCACATTGTCATTATTAAAGGCCATCATGCGTGGATTTTGTGTAATCAACATGGCCACACTTCCAGCACCCTGAGTGGGTTCTCCTGGAGTTTCAATACCGTATTTGGCAATATCACTGGCAATGACTAAGACCTTGGACTCTGGAGAATTTTCCACATGCAATTTAGCATAATGAAGGGCAGCTGTCGCTCCATAGCAGGCTTCTTTAATCTCGAAACTACGAGCAAAGGGCTGGATGCCCAGCAAGCCATGCACAAAGACGGCTGCAGCCTTACTCTGGTCAATTCCTGACTCAGTCGCCACAATGACCATATCGATTTCTTGTCTTTCTTGCTCAGTTAAAATAGAGTCACTAGCACTGGCCGCCAAGGTCACGATATCCTCAGTTAGGGGCGCAATACTCAATTCCTTGAGTAAGAGTCCTTTGCTTAATTTTTCAGGGTCAATTCCCCTCGCTTCTGCTAAGTCTTGTAATTTCAAGACATATTGACTGGTCGCAAAACCAATCTTATCAATACCGATTGTCATATTTACCTCTGTTTTATCATTCATGTAAAAAATCGTTCTATACTATTTTATCACAAATAGCAGTAAAAGAGAGAAAAAAGACTTGATTCACCAAATCAAGTCGCTTATTCGTCATAGTTTTAAATAATGATTAGTTGCTATAGAGTTCACCAACATAAGTAGCTTTATAAGCCCCATTCTCAGTTATCAGTTCCTGGAGGATTAAATTTCCTGAGTAAGTCCTTCCCATCTCATCCACAAATTCTTGATAAAACTGACTAGTCGGAATTTCTCTGATATTCTTATCAAATGTCTTGTCAAGTGTTTTACTAAGCTTCTCAGCAATCAACTGATTCTCTTGCAATCCACTTTGAAACTCTGAGCTCGAACTAGAAACCATGACTGGTATAAACAACAAAGTCAGTAGACTTACAAACAATAAGGAAAATAGTAATTTTTTCATGATTTTTCCTCCATTCTATATATAGAATACTACATAGAAAAAGCGTTGTCAATGCATTTGTCTCATTTTTCAGAAAATTCTTTTATTTCTGTAAATTCTCCAATGCTCAATGTGTTTTTATATAATGATACAGTCTAAGAATCACTGTTCCGCTAGCCATTCCAATGGAAATTACTAGAGCCAGCATAACAACCAAGGTTGCACTAGCAATGGCATGACTGTAATCTCCCGTCACAAAAAAGGCAGTTGTCCGATAGGAGAGATAACCCGGAACCAGAGGTGCCAAGATGGCCAAGATAAAGACTACAGCAGGTGTCTTATAAAGAATACTTAAAATCTGGCTGACACAAGAACCGATAATGGCTGCAATAAAAGTAGCCACAATAACATTGGTCGGTTCCTTGAGCAAAAGATAGATTAGCCAGACAGCCATGCCCAAAATCCCTCCAGGTAAGAGCATAGACCGTTGAACATTGAGGACGATTAAAAAAGTGATGATAGCAAGAAGACTTGCTACTGCTTGTAATAAAATGGTTGTTAGTGTCATATTAGTTCATCAATACCAAGGCGACAGAAGTTCCTGCCCCTAAAGCAAGGGTAATGAGCAAAGATTCAAACATCTTACTCATACCAGAGTTTATGTGGTTAGTCATAATATCACGAACCGCATTGGTCAAAGCAATACCTGGTACAAAAGGCATGACCGCACCAGCTATAATCAAATCTGCCGTTGAAGGAAAGCCTGTGTAGCGAGCCCAAAACTGGGCAATCATCCCAAAGACAAAAGCTCCAGCAAAGGCTGTCACAAAGGGAATTCGGATAAACTTCTCCACATAGAGAGAAAAGGCAAAACCAAATAAGGTAGCCACTCCTGCCCCGATTGCATCGTAGATATTTCCACTAAACATAATTGAGAAGAAAGGGGCACTAAAAGTCGCAGCCAGAGTCACCTGTAACTTGGTATAAGGAAGAGGTTGGGCTTGCAAGGCCGTCAATTGCTTGAAGGCTGTTTCTAAATCAATTTGCCCCCCAACCAGCTGACGAGAAATCTGGTTGACATCGCAGACTTTTTCAATATTATAAGAAGAGGAAGTCACGCGTTTCATTCGCGAAATATTGGTGTTTTCAATGGAGAAAAAGATAGCAGCAGGCATGGCAAGAACATTGCAATCCACAATCCCCTGCGAATGCGCAATCCGGATCATGGTATCTTCTACACGATGAATCTCTGAACCACTTTTGAGGAGAATAGTCCCAGCTAACATAATCACATCGATGACGGCATTTAATTCTTTTGACTCTTCCATGCTTTCCTCCTTTTATCAACTTCCTCTATTCTATCACAAATTAGAACTCAAAAAAAATCTTTGCCATGAAATCATGACAAAGATTCGTTTAATCACGAGAATTTTCGTGGTTGCCTTCACTACTTGATTGAGTAGGAGCAGGTGCATTCCCTCGTTGATTTCCTTGTTGGTTCCCCTGACTTGGTGTTGTAGTAGAACCTTGGTTTCCACGTTGAACTGGTGCTGATGATGACGTTGACGGCGGTGTTTTTGGTTTGTAGATTGAAATCTTGACACGTGTCTTAGTCAAATCAACCTTTTCACCCGCTTTTGGACTCTGTTCAACGACTGTACCCTCAGCAGTTCCATCAGGAGCTGTCGACACTTCTACAACTTCAATATTGGCTTCTTTAATACCGACAATTTGAACGAGATTGTTTTTAGTAAATTCAAGACTAGATCCTGTATAACTTGGCATGGCAACGCTGGTTACTTTCTTAGCAACGGTTAAGGTAATCGTTGAGGCCTTGCTCAAATCATAGGTTGTTCCGGCAGCTGGACTCTGTCTGAGAACAGTTCCTGCTTCACTCTCGCTTGATTCTTCTTCCTCAATCTTGATGAGATTTTCAGGAACCTTCTTCTGCTTGAGTTCTGCGATAACATCTGTAGATTTACGACCGATATAGTTGCTCAATTGGAAAGATTGCTTACCTGACGAGACAACCAAATTGATTTTCGTTCCTTCTTTTCGACCAGTTCCAGCGTCAGGATCTGTACGGATAATCCGTCCCTCTTCCACCTTTTCACTAGCCTCTGATTTCTCCTCGCCAATCTCAAAATTGGCTTTCTTGAGCGTTTCCTTGGCTTCCGCCACTGTCTGACCTGCCACATCTGGAATGGCAATGGTTGCAGGAGTTCTGGATAATATCCAAATCAGAGAAGCTGCCACCAATACAATGCTGGCCAATAAAATCATATAGCGAACTCTAAATTTCCGTTTTTTAACAGGTTTGGTTGCGTAATTGTCTTCAGAAACCTGCTGACTAGGTTTCGCAGCCTGTGGCTTCGGACTTTGTGTTTGCACCTTAGGAATCGAGGTCAAGGTACTCTGAGATACTTTTGGTAGAGTCTTGGTGTCCGCCTTAGTAGTATCATTAAAGACCAGTTTAGGCTCATTGCGACGATTATAAGACAAGCTACTAGACAAGTCCACATACATCTCTGCAACTGACTGATAACGATCTGTCAATTTCTTGGCAGTTGCCTTGATAACAACATTCTCCAAAGCCTGAGGCACAGATGGATTCTCATCAATAACTGACGGTAATGGTTTCTGGAAATGCTGAAGGGCGATGGTCACCGCGCTATCCCCATCGTAAGGGATATGGCCAGTCAACATCTCATAGAAAATAATCCCCATGGCATAGATATCACTCTGTACAGTCGCCTTCGAACCACGCGCCTGCTCTGGTGACAAGTAATGAACCGAACCCAGCATAGAGTTAGTCTGAGTCAGACTCGTCTCTGCAAAGGCTACTGCAATCCCAAAGTCTGTGACCTTGGCAGTCCCATCTGGTGTCAAAAGGATATTTTGAGGTTTCAAGTCCCTATGGACAATTCCTCTGGTATGGGCCAAACGCATAGCCAATAGGATTTGTCCCATGATACGGACGGCTTCTTCATTAGAGAGAGGATAGTGTTCCTTGATATAGCGTTTGAGGTCCAGCCCAGCAACATACTCCATTGCAAGATACTGTTGTCCGTCTTCCTCACCAATATCTGTTATCCGAACGATATGAGGATGGTCTAGATCTGCCATAGCTCTCGCTTCACGCTGAAAACGAGCTACAGCTATCGGGTCCGTCTGGTAGTTAGTCCTCAGGACCTTCACTGCCACTTCTTCTCCGTCTAGAATTAAATCCTTGGCCAAATAGACATCTGCCATGCCTCCTCGGCCAATCTGTTTCACAATCCGATAGCGTCCGGCAAAAATCTTGCCGATTTGGATCATTCTGCATCCTCCTCGTTCATAGAAACAAGGGCAACCGTAATGTTGTCTAAACCTCCTGCATTGTTAGCAAAACGCACGAGCGTCGCTGTTTTATCTGCCAAAGGAATATCACTGGTTACAATATCACAAATCTCACTGCCTGAAATCATGTTGGTCAAACCATCACTATTGAGCAAGAGATAGTCACCTGGCTCAAGGGTAATCATTCCAAAATCAGGTTGAACTTCATCTTTTTGACCGATAGACTGGGTAATGATATTTTTCTGTGGATGGCTAGCTGCTTCTTCAGGTGTCAATTGACCTGCCTTAAGCAATTCATTGACCAAGGAATGGTCGCTCGTTAACTGGTGGTATTCTTCCCCACGAATCAAACCGATACGAGAATCCCCAATATGGGCATAGATAGCCTGATTGCCAATAATAGCAACAGCTTCGAGAGTTGTTCCCATTCCTTTATAGGCATCATCTTGTCCAAGTTGATGAATCTTTTGATTTTCAATTTCTAGGTAATGGGAGAACCATTCACGCACTTCATTGACTGTATCGATTTGGGTATCAACCCAAGCTATACCAAGGTCTGTTACCGCCATTTCACTAGCGATATTCCCTGCGCGATGACCTCCCATCCCATCAGCTAAAATAATCATAGTACGCCCAGCTCTATTGACATAGTGGTTGACATAGTCTTGGTTATTTGTTCGTTTCTGACCAACATCTGTTAATAATGAAATTTCCATGTGTCAGTTCCTTCCTAATCCGATATCTTGCGAAATTGACTGATGAAGAATCCATCACTTCCATACAACTCAGATGTAATGAGGATACAGCCGTCTTTCATGATATCCTTACATTCATGTTCTAGTTTTACCTGCTCGAACTCGGGATGACTTTCTAAAAACGCCTCAACGACTTGAAAATTCTCCTCTGAGACAATAGTACAGGTACTATAAGTTATTATACCACCTTTGCGTAGTGTTTGACAAACACTACCTAATATTTCTAGCTGAATTTCCTGTAAGGACGCGAAATCTGCCGTTTCTTTATTGTATTTGATATCTGGTTTGCGACGCAGAAGACCGATTCCTGAACAAGGAGCATCTACTAAAATCTTGTCAAAGGAATTCTGACCAAAAAGCTCATGCACCTTTCTGGCATCCAATTTTTGAGTTTGAACCCGTTCTGCAACGCCTAGACGTTGGGCATTTTCTTGGATTAAGTCCAACTTGTGGTCATACAAGTCCAGAGCAGTAACCTGGCCTGTCGTGAGATAAGAGGCTATATGGGCTGTTTTCCCACCCGGAGCCGCACAAGCATCTAGAACCTGCTCATCACCTTGTAGATCAAGAGTTGGCGCAACCAATTGACTGGACTCGTCTTGAATAGTTATAGCACCTTCTGCAAACAAATCATGGCCTGCAAAGTGCCCTTGCTCCTTGACCAGACCAGAAACAGACAAAGGTGAATCACTAGCCTCTAACAAGGTTTTGATTTCTTCTTTTCGACCTAGGTCTGTTACACGAATACTGGCCTTGTTGCGCACCAAAAGGCTTTCAAAGATGGCTTGTGCTCGCTCTTCACCGTATTCTTCCTTGAGTTTGGAAACTAACCAAACTGGGAGAGAATAAGCAATGGAATCACGCTTGTTTTTTCGTTTGATGCTGGCAATATCTGGCCATCCTTCACGCAGGATACGGCGCAAGACAGCATTGACCAATTTTTCACTGCCTTTTTTACGGAATTTGGCTAATTCCACCGCTTCATTGACCACAGCATGGTCTGGAATCTTGTCCAAATAGCGGAGCTGGTAAGCACTCATGAGAAGAAGGACATAAAGCCAACTGTCTAACTGGTCTCTGTCTTCGATAAAGTGGGATAGGTACCATTCCAGAGTCAGTTTACGGGCTACCGTTCCATAGACTAGCTCGGTCACTAAGCCCTTGTCTGCTGCCGAAAGTTGACTTCCCTTGAGATGCTTATTTAAGGCGATATTTGAGTATGCTTGATTGATAAAAACATCCTCTAATACTGCTAGGGCTAAACTTCTAGCCGTTTCTACTTTAGTTACCAAATCGTTCTCCTACAGTCAATGTACGTCCAACTCCGTTGAGGAAGGAAGCGATGTCCATCTTAGGCTTACCAGCTGGCTGCACTTGCTTAAGAGACAAAGCTCCTTCTGCCGTTGCGACAATCAATTCTTTCTTGCCGATAGAGAGAATCTCTCCTGGATTTCCCTGACCTTCTACAGCTAGAGCTTCATAAATCTTAAAGCGGTCGCCCTTAAGGAAAGTATGGGCAACAGGCCAGGGGTTCATGCCACGGATCTGGTTAAAAAGTTGACGATTGCTTTTATTCCAGTCCAATTTTTCTTCTTCTGGCTTGATATTGGGAGAGAAAGTGACCCTACTTGGATCCTGCGGTTCAGGTTTGATATCACCAGCAATATAGGCAGGCAAAGTGTCCAAAAGCAAGTCACGACCAACAAGAGCTAATTTCTCAAACAAGGTTCCAACATTATCCTCATCTGTGATAGGGATGCTGCGACGGGAAATCATATCTCCTGCATCCATTTCCTTAACCATTTCCATAATGGTCACACCAGCTTCCTCATCCCCTTGAATCAAGGCATAATGGATAGGCGCACCACCACGGTGTTTTGGAAGGAGGGAAGCGTGAACATTGACCGCAAAGTCCATGCTATCAAGGAGTTTACTTGGAAGAAACTGCCCAAAAGCAGCAGTCACAATTCCATCTGCTCCTAGCTTCATAAGAGCTTCCATCTCTGGACTTCCAGATAATTTTTCAGGTTGGTAAATAGGAAGTCCTGCTTCTTTGGCAGCCTGCTTGACTGGAGTTTCTTGGATCACTTTTTTACGACCAACAGCACGGTCTGGCTGGGTCACAACTGCTAGAATTTCGTAACGGTCATCTGTCAAAAGTCCTTTTAAGACTGTTGCTGAAAAGTCGGGGGTCCCCATAAAGATTAGTTTTGTCATATCTTCTCCTTCTTATAAAAATTGCTGTGGCTCATGGTCAATGCTGAGACGGAGCTCACTATTTTCCCGTTCTTGAGTTAAGGCCAGAACCCGATTGAGGGTCGGCCCCAGCTCATCTTCTAAACGGTATTTAATCAAAATCTGGTAATGATAGAGGTTGTGGGTACGGGCAATCGGTTTTGGCGTCGGCCCAAGGATGTTACTGGTTTCGGACAAACCTGACCGCAAAATATTCATAACTTCATAAGCACGTTTGACAACCTCTTCTTCTTTCTTGTGAGAAAGGGTAATTCCAATGGTGAAATAGTAAGGTGGATAACCAAGTTGTCGTCTGATTCCCATTTCATAGGCATAAAAGCCTTCGTAATCCTGTTCCTTGGCAAATCGAATAGCATAATGTTGCGGATTGTAAGACTGGATCAAGACCTGACCAGCTTTTTCAGCCCGACCTGCTCGACCTGCTACCTGAGTCAAGAGCTGGAAGGTTCTCTCAGAAGAACGGAAATCAGGCAGATTCAAGGCCGTATCCGCATTGAGAACTCCAACTAAGGTTACATTGGGAAAATCCAAACCCTTGGCAATCATCTGAGTGCCAAGCAAGATATCCGCCTCTCCTCGTCCAAACTGGTCAAGTAAAGCTTGATGACTGCCTTTCTTACGGGTCGTATCCACATCCATGCGCAGAATACGTGCCTGAGGAAAGAGTTCTGCCAGCTCGTCATAAGCCTTCTGAGTTCCCGTCCCGTAGTAACGAATACTGCGACTCTTACAGTTAGGACAGGCCTGAGGAATGTCCTTTAAAAAACCACAATAATGACAATTCATGGTCTTGGTATCCATGTGCAAGGTCAGAGAAATATCACAGTTGGGACAAGTATCCACCGTCCCACATTCCCGACACATGACAAAGCTAGAATAACCACGGCGATTGAGCATGAGAACCACCTGCTCTTTTTTAGCCAGACGGTCTTGGATGGCTTCTAGCAAAGGGGGCGTAAAGTTTGACGTTTCATTTTGCCCAATATAGTCCCGAAAATCAATCACTTGAACCTCAGGAATCCTAGCTAAAGGATTGGCACGCTGGGTTAGACGTAAGTGTTGATAAACACCTTTTCCAGCCCGCGCACGGCTTTCCAAACTAGGTGTCGCTGAACCAAGGACCAAGGCCGCTTGATTATATTGGGCCCGTAAAATAGCCACCTCTCTGGCATGGTAACGGGGATTGCTGTCTTGCTTATAAGTCGCTTCATGCTCCTCATCAATAATCATGACACCTAGATTTTTCAAGGGAGCAAAGATAGCAGATCTAGCACCAACCACAACTTGGGCATCGCCTCGTTCCACCTTGCGCCATTCATCATACTTTTCACCATTAGACAGGCCTGAATGAAGAATGGCCACCTTCTCGTCAAAGCGAGCAATAAAACGCTCCGTCATTTGTGGAGTCAAGGAAATCTCAGGAACCAGTAAAATAGCTGTCTTGCCCTTGTCCAAGGCCCCTTGGATAATCTGCAAGTAAACCTCGGTCTTTCCACTTCCTGTAATTCCTTGAAGGAGGAAGGGAGGCTGATGACTGCCAATCGCACTTACAACCGCATCACGCGCCTGTCTTTGCTCTGGATTCAACTCCAAAGGCTGACTTGCTTCAATGCCTTCAAAATAAGCAGCCGAGCGTTGCACTTCCTTTTGGACTATGGTAACAGCACCTTGTTCCACAAAGAAGTTGACTTGCTCCCGCGAGTAGGATTCTAACAAACTAGCCAAGGAAGAACTCTCAGGATGAGACAGCAGATAGTCTCTCAATTCCAACTTTTTCTTGGCACGTGCAGAAATCTCGACACCTTCTAACTGAACAAGGTCAACCTCATACCAAGACTGGGTCTTGACCTTCTTTTGATCAATCGCCTGATATTCCAGACCAAGTAGACCTTTTCTAGTCAAACGCATCATTTCGGCTTGTTTGGCAAGGTCTAGAGAAGAAAAGGCAAGCGAATCTTCTGAACCAAACAAACGCTCTCGATCTTCCTGACTCAGACCTTCCAGAGGATAGAGAATCTTGTCATAGCTAGAATTCAGAAATCCTGGAAGCATAGCCTTGAGGATGGAGATTTTATAGGAGAAGACGGACTTACGTAACTCCTCAGCCAGCCAGAGTTGTTCTTGCGTGAGAACAGGAGAAAAATCCAGTACCTCGGCTATATCTTTTAAATCTTGCTCCATCTCTTCCTCGTCTGATTGGGACTCCAAACCAAGAACAATCCCTTGAATCAGGCGATTTCCCTTACCAAAGGGCACGTGAACCCGCATCCCAACTTCCAGCATTCCCTCAAATTCCTTCGGAATCCTATAACTATAGGGCTGGTCCGTCTGCATCAAGGGCACATCTACAATAATCTTGGCTATAGCCATCTTCTCACCTCCTCCTTGTCCGTACATTCTTGCAATAGAAAAAATAAGATTGAGTCCCCCCAACCTTAAATTTTTTCACCATCTTCTTTTTCTTTAGCAATTTGCTCTTTGATTTTCTTTTCTTCTTCTTCTTTGCGGCGTTTTTCTTCTTCGATACGGCGACGCACTGCTTCACGTTTTCCTTCTGGATCTGGGTGAATTGTAACGTTTCCTGATTCGATTTCTTCTAAAGCGCGAAGAGTTGATTTTTCAGACTTGAAACCTTGAGTTGCTGGCGCACCTGCTTCCAATTCGTGGGCACGTTTTGCTTCCAAGATTACGAGTGAATATTTTGAAGGAACCTTGTCAAGCAAGGTATCAATAGAGGGTTTTAACATCATTTGCTTGTACCTATTTTCTAAATTTTATCGGGTAGTTGGAGATTTTGGTAACATCTCCTGATAGTGACCAATGACACGATCCACACGGAAGTGCTCTGCTTCGATAACACGTTTGACACGCTCAGCAGCTAGGGGCACCTGATCGTTGACAATCGCATAATCATACTCACGCATAAGGGCAATTTCTTCCTTAGCTTTTTCGATTCGTTGGGCAATCACTTCTGCACTGTCTGTTCCACGACCTACCAAACGATCTTGCAATTCATCCAAATCTGGTGGTGTCAGGAAGATAAAGACAGCATCTGGAACCTTTTTCTTAACCTGAAGAGCACCCTGAACTTCAATTTCAAGGAAAACATCAATTCCCTTGTCCAAGGTTTCATTGACATAGGTCAGAGGAGTTCCATAGTAGTTGCCGACATATTCTGCGTATTCCAACATCTGTCCTTGACGAATCAGCTCTTCAAACTCTTCACGAGTACGGAAGAAATAATCAACTCCGTCCACTTCTCCAGGACGTTGTGCGCGTGTCGTCATTGATACAGAGTATTGAAATTGGTTTTCAGAACTCTCAAAAATCTCTCTTCTAACCGTTCCTTTTCCAACCCCTGAAGGACCAGAAAAAACGATTAGTAAGCCTCGGTCTGCCATTGTGTCTCCTTTTAGTCAGTCTGTGAAATAACATTTCTCTAGAATAATGGCAAAACGCCAGATTATCCTTTACAGTCTTTCTATCTAGTGTAACAAAAAAGCAGTAATTTTTCAACTGCTCTTTCTTATTTATTTGGCATAGTCTATGATTTATACAAGGTGACCCCCTTAAAAAAGACTTGCCTTTTTATTCTATTTAAGAGATAATAAAACTACTAATATAAAAAGGAGAAGTTTATGGGAAATTATAAAGGAAAAAATGTTGATGAAGCAATTGCAAATGGCTTATCTGAACTCAATCTCAAAAAAAGTGAAGTCAAAATCAATATCATTGATCATGGAAATGCCGGAGTATTTGGTTTTTTTGAAAAAGAAGCTGAGGTTGAAATAACACCATTGAGCCCAATGGAACTGAAAATAAAAAGATTGATTCCATATTTAATTGGTGCAGGTGTAATATTTATAATTCTTCTGTTAGTTCTAATTGTAGTAATCTCAGATAAATCAACTACTGTTTCTACACCTTCATCTACAGAAACTAGTAGCGTTATTGAAAAATCTGTCGAGAAAACCAGTGAATCATCCTCTACATCATCAAGTTCGACGCCTGCTTCCTCTAGTTCAACTAGCACCTCATCAAGCTCTACCGAATCCTCGTCAACAAGTCCAGCCCAATCAGCTGTCATCACGACTGAAAACAATGAGGAATTTAAAGCGCTATTACAGACTGAAGATTCAAACACAATAACAGATTTTGTTCAAAAACATAAAAATCAAACTATTGAATTCGATGGAAATATTGCCTATCTATCCAAATTAAAATCAAAGTATGATGTTCTCATACATTCTGGAGATTATCATCCCGATGAAGCTTCAGGTCCTAATTTCAAAATTCCTCAAATTACTATAATATCAAACCCTATATTTAATTCATTTAATGGTGACGATATTAAGATAGGACAGAATATACATATAAAAGCAAAAATCGGAAATTATAACACTACTCAAGATTTAATCTATATATCCCCAATTGAGATTTCACCTCGATAATATAACGAATTATTTTCAAATAATTTATTCAAAAAAACTGAAGTCAGATTGCACTGACCTCAGTTTTTTATTATTTAGCATAATCTACTGCACGAAGCTCGCGGATAACCGTTACCTTGATATTTCCTGGATAATCGAGATTGTTTTCAATTTTCTCACGAACTTTGTGAGCCAAGATTGTAACTTTGTCGTCCTTGATTTTTCCTGGATTGACCATGATGCGGATTTCACGTCCTGCTTGAAGGGCAAAGCTAGTTTGTACTCCTTCAAAGCCGTTAGCAATTTCTTCCAAATCGTGGAGACGCTTGATGTAGCTTTCAAGAGACTCACTACGAGCACCTGGACGGGCCGCACTCAAAGCATCTGCTGCAGCAACGATCACTGCAATCACACTTTCAGCTTCAACATCACCGTGGTGACTAGCAATCGTATTGACCACAACTGGGTGTTCCTTGTACTTACGGGCCAATTCCATACCGATTTCAACGTGGCTACCCTCAACCTCGCGGTCAATGGCTTTTCCGATATCGTGAAGGAATCCAGCACGACGGGCAAGAGCCGCATTTTCACCAAGTTCGCTCGCCATGATACCAGCTAACTTAGCAACTTCAATCGAATGGCGCAAGACATTTTGTCCATATGAAGTACGGAACTGCAAACGTCCCATAATCTTCATCAAGTCCGGATGAAGGTTTGGCGCACCAATTTCATAGGCAGCAGCCTCACCATATTCACGGATCTTATTGTCAATCTCTTGACGGTTTTTCTCAACCAACTCTTCGATACGAGCTGGGTGGATACGACCATCTTTGAGCAACATTTCCATAGTCATACGGGCAATCTCACGACGAATCGGGTCAAAACCTGACAAGGTCACCACTTCTGGCGTATCGTCGATAATCACATCAACCCCTGTCAAACTTTCAAAGGTACGAATGTTACGACCTTCACGACCAATAATGCGTCCCTTCATAGTATCGTCTGGCAGGTGAACCGTTGAGTTCGTTGACTCCGCCACATATTCACCAGCGATACGTTGCATCGCTTGAACCAGGATATCTTTGGCCATTTTATCAGAACGTTCCTTGACCTCTTGCTCAGCTTCACGAATACGGCTGGCAATCTCCTTGGTCAAGTTTTCCTCTGTCTGAGCCAAGATAATATCTCGTGCTTCTGCCTGAGACAGAGCACCAATACGCTCTAACTCTGCTTCTTTTTGTCTTTCGACTTCCTCTAATTGCTCTTCACGCGCATCAAGGTTTTTCGCTCTATCAGAAATACTTTGTTCTTTTTGTTCAAGTGTTTGTTCTTTACTCGTCAAATTGTCGTCCTTACGGTCGAGGCTAGTAGCTCTCTCAGTCAGACGACTTTCGATTTGTTTGAGTTCTTGACGTTCTGATTTGAATTCAGCGTCCACTTCTTCACGGTATTTTCTGGCTTCTTCTTTGGCCTCCAATAGTGCTTCTTTTTTAAGAGACTTGCTTTCACGTTTGGCTTCATTAACAAGTAAATCTGCTTCACGCTCAGCTTGTCCACGTAAATTAGTTGCTTCTTGTTCAGCATTTAAAAGCATCAACTCTGCAGCTTCCTGAGATGATTTCATCTTGGCTGAGATGCTGACATATCCAATGACTAAACCAATGATGACGGCAAAAACAGCAATCGCAAGCGACATGATTTCCATGTTTTTACCTCATTTTATTGTTATTCCGAATGACATACATTCTTTTACATTCTACCATAAAAAAGTGATTTTCACAAACCTAAAATAGAATATGTTTTGGGGAATTTAGCGTGAATTTGGAGTTTAACTCCCTGAATTTATTTGGATAATCTTTATTACTGAGAATCCGTAACGTCAGTAAAAATTTAAAAAAGCCCACCTTTCAGTAGACTTAGTAATGATCTTTGAAAGACAAGAAAGCCACGACGCTATCTCCATCCATCATATAAATCAAGCGATTTTCTGCGTCAATACGACGTGACCAGGCTCCTTGGTAGTCATACTTGAGTGGTTCTGGCTTACCTATTCCTGTAAATGGATCGCGTTGAATATCCTTGATTAGTTTATTGATTCTTTTTAACGTTTTCTTGTCCTGAGTTTGCCAGTAGCAATAATCTGCCCAGGCATCTTCTGTAAACTTGAGTAGCATTCATCACTCCTCAATAACATGGACTTGAGTGCTCCCAGCACGAACTTGAGCCATTCCTCGCAAAACCTTGTCTGATAACTCCTTATTTTGAGCGATTCTCAGTGTTTCCTGAATACTGTCCCATTCGCTCTTTGAAAGAACTACAATGTCCTCATCTGGATTTTTATTAACCACCGTCAAAGGCTCAAATTCATCGTTTACCTTCTTCATGTAGTCTTTTAAATGATTTCGGAACGTTGAGTAAAGAACTGCTTCCATAACCATACCTCGTTTTACCTCTTTTCCACTATTATACACAAAAAGAAAGAAATTATCAGGAACTTGTACAAGATTTTCTTTTCTATCTATTTATTCGTAAAAAATATCAAAAATCCTACATTTCAGTAGACTTAGTTTATTTCTATTCTTATCGGCACTCTTCCAAAATTCTGCTCTGCTATACTTGGATCTCCAAGTTGATAAATCTGGTCTGCCTTTTGGGTCATAGCATCCCAAGGTTCTTTGCCAATTCGGCTGACTAGATCGACCTGCCCTTTCAGAGACTTGAGGTGTTGTCTGCCTTTTTCGGTAAAGCCAAGGACATGAATGGCTTCTGGCAAATTACTTTCTCTTGCCTGCACTAAGATATAGGCCAAGAGGCGTCTGACACGCGCCTTTGTGTAACGTTTGGTAGTCACTAACTCGACCAATTCTTCCACAGACTGGGCTGTCTTGATGGCTTCCTTAATGCGCACAGCCATTTCTTGATTTACCTGATAGATGGTGGTTAGGTCGGGATTTGACAAGATTTGATAATGGAGCAAGGGAAAATAGTCTTCCCAGTTCACCTTACTGGCCTGCTCAAAGAGGGTAACAAAAGGCATAAAGCGTTCTAAAAAATCTTGGTCCTTTTGGTGCTGACGGAGAGCTGTCGCTGAGGCAAAGTCCACATCCTTATCCACAGAATGGTAACCAGCACCCTGACGCTGAATCGGATGCAACTTTATGTTCCGCCCGGCAACCGCCTTGGCATAGGCTAAAGCTAGAACATGATTGGGCGTATTGCCTGAAAAATCAAGACCAGCAAATTCCTTCCACATAGCTTGGGTTTTCTGGGGATAGGAGAGAGAATCAGGTAGATTTTCCACAAATTTCTCCATCTCAACACCCTGCTCTGTGTATAAGTCAGCGATTTTTTGATAATCCAGAACTTCCTCCGTCCCAAATGCTAGAGTATCAATGCCCAACCGAGCCAAGATATCCACAGCTCCTTGACCGAAGAAATCCGCCGCCTGAACACTGACTAAAAAGGGCAATTCCACTACCAAGTCTGCGCCATTTTCCAGCGCCATCTGGGCCCGTGCCCACTTGTCTACGATAGCAGGCTCGCCTCTCTGCATGAAATTTCCAGACATGGCAACGATTTTCAGCCCCTCAGCCTGATTTAGCAGGTATTTATGCCCATTATGAAAGGGATTAAACTCCGCGATAATACCTGTGATGGTCATGATAATCTCCTACTTCTGCGCGACAAAAAACCAACGGGTGCTTGTCTCTGTCGGATCCTTGTCCTCAAAGTCGGCATAGAGTTTGAATGACTTGAAACCAGCCTGTTCCAGCAAAATATCATAGGTCAGAACCTCATAAGTCCGCTCCTCATGCACTTCATCATGGCGACTAAAGGAACCGTCTGCCTCCTTGATAAAGAAAGTCAGCTCATGGACGATAGAGTGAGGTGCTGCATCCTCATAGGTATCCCAAAGCATAGCGAAGTCTTCTGCATTTTCATGGTAGGAATAGCCTGGAAAAACCTCATCCGTCTGGTAAGTCGAATGCACATCAAAGATGAAAACTCCGTCTTCGTTGAGAGCATTATAGACTTCTTTAAAAACGTCCCCTACTTCCACCTCATCCTGCATATAGCAGATTGAGTCCGAATAACAAGTGACAAAATCATATTGACCTGCCTTGGACAAATCCAGCATATTGCCTTCAATAAAGTCAATCTTTTGTTTGGCTGAAGCAGCTCTCTTCTCAGCAATCTTCAACATATCCGCACTCAAATCAAGACCAGTCACATCAAAACCAGCCTGAGAGAAGCGCACCGATTGAATTCCTGTCCCACAAGCCAGTTCCAAGAGTTTCTTTCTCTCCTTAGTTTTTGGCAAATGACGCAGCGAAAAATCCGTCCATTTGTCGTATAAACTATCGTCCATCACAGCATCGTAAACAGCCGCAAAAGTTTCATAAGTTGCCATAAAACATGATACCAAGAGCCTCCATGGCAAACACCACTCGCCCTATACCTTTCCATCAATTTTCTAAAATAAGCAAAGAAACCCAGTTGACTACAACTGAGTTCATCTTCTAAGCAAGAGCTTCTGAAATATCTACTGAATTCGCCTCATGCCATAGTTTTTCTAGGTTATAGTGGACACGCATTTCTTCTGAGAAGATATGCACAACGACAGCACCGAGGTCTAGTAGGACCCAGCCTCCAGCTGCATTACCTTCGATATAGCTACCTTTAAAGCCTGCTTGAGCTACTTTTTCACGGATATTATCAGCGATAGCATCCAACTGACGGCTATTCATTGAGCTAGTGATAACAAAGTAGTCCGTCACGCTGGTCAATTCTTGTACGTCAAGTGCGAGGATATCCTCCGCACGTTTCTCATCAGCCGCTTTCACGACTAGTTCTAGTAATTCTTTTTCGTTCATTTAGTCCTCTTTCTAGAAAATATGTTTGTAATCTAGGACATCTGCAAAGCGCCCCTCCCAAATGCCCTCATAAAATTCATTTATCGTTTCTGCTGGAATGTCTTTCCCATCAAACGTTGTGCAAGTTCCTTCTGGAATAATAAGCTGATAGCCATATTCAAAAGCAACCTTGACAGAGGTATCCACACAATATTCTGTCTGCATACCACATAAAACTAATTTGTCAATCCCCTGTTTATCCAAGTATTCTTTTAAACCAGTTTCTTTGAAAATACTGTTATACTTCTTCTGAAAGACCTTTTCATTAGGTTTTCGACTTAAAAGCTCAGATAACTGCCAATCTTCTGATGTTTGAGCTTCAGCGTTCTCAATATGTTGAACATAAATAATTTCGATATTCTTGCTTCTAGCCTGGTTTTGTAAATAAGAAATTTTGTCCAATAGACTATTTGTCTGAAAACCGGTTTCCACTAAAATATTCTGAACATCAATGATTATAAAAGCCGTTTTCATTTAGTCCTCTTTCAAATAGTGCACAAAGGCGTTATAGGTTTCAAGGGTTTGGGGATAGATGGGGAATCCCTGATGAGCTAGATGCTCCACGGTACGAGCTGTTTCGTAGGCCACTGCCTTATTGAGCGATAGCTCAGCAATTTCACGCGCCACATCCACTCCAGGAAATGCCCGATTGTGCTCGATATAGTCTGCTACATAGATAACCTTATCTAGGTCTGTCATCTGACCAGCCCCAACTGTATGGATTTCAATAGCTCGCAGAATTTCAGAATCTTGCAAGTTCAAAGCTTCCTGAATCTTGTAGATGCCGACCATACCATGCCAGACATTATTGCCCCAGTTTTTGAGGTCAGGGTCTAGCTGATAACGGTCAATCAAGTCTAGAAAATCCTGATCTGACAGCTTTTTAGCATAGTCATGAAGAAGGCCTGCTAAACCTGCCTTCTCAACATCCACTCCAAATCGTTGGGCTAGTTCTATGGCTGCACGCTCCACACCCAAGCAATGGGTTAAACGTTTTTCAGGTAGAAGCTCTGCCATTTTTTCCAACAAAGTCTCACGAGAGCAGTTGATATAGTCTTGATAGGCCATCAGTAAAGCCCCTCCTTCTCGATGTAGTCTAGCACTGGCTGAGGTAGGAGAAAGTTGGGTTTTCGTCCTTGGGCAAGGAAGTCACGCACCATGCTGGATGAGATATCCATGAGAGGCACATCCACCCAGATAACGGGATAGGAAGTCCCTGCCTTGTAGCGTGGGCGCTGAACCCCTACAAACTGAACCATGTCGACCAGCTCATCAATTCGGTACCACTTAGGCAGATAGTCTACCATGTCGGCACCGATGATAAAGTAATAATCCGTATCAGGATGTTGCTCTGTCAAGACTTTCATGGTGTCGTAGGTATAGGAAATGCCCTTGCGCTCCAACTCAATGGTTTCAATAGCTAAACCTTCGATTCCCTCAATCGCCAATTCAAGCATCTTGAGACGATGGTGTTCAGAGATGGTTTCTTTTTTATCTACGTGAGGAGGTTGGTATTCAGGCATGAGCAGAACCTGATCCAGTCCCAACTGTTGCCGTACTTGGTCCGCAACAATGAGATGGGCATTGTGAACAGGGTTAAAATTCCCCCCTAAAATCCCGACTTGTTTGCGTTTTTTCTCCTTGATTTCTGGCTCCAACTCTACCTTGGTAAAGGGAGTCAATAGTTCGATTGCCATAGGCTAGTCTCCTTTATTTCTCTGTAAAAACAGTTATTTGGAGTAGGTTTTTAGATTTCTTTGACTTTTTTAGAAATCTTGCGATTCTCTTTCTTGCTGGATTGTTTAAACAAAATCAAGATGCGTCCGATTTTTTGGACTGTATCCACACCGATTTCTTCTTCCAAGATTTCAGCTACTTCGTGGATATTTTCATCTGTGTTTTGCAAGAGCGTTACTTTAATCAATTCGCGTGCGTCAAGTGCCTGACGAACGCTGGTTTTGATTTGGTCGTTCAGTCCATTTTTCCCGATTTGGATGATGGGTTTGAGGGTGTGTGCCTGACTGTTAAGGAAGGCACGTTGTTTTGATGTTAATGACATAATTTCTTCCTTGTTTTTTTGATAGTTATTTTAGGTGGTGAGGGACGGTCGGAACTAATTTTTCAAAGATCTCATCTTTGAAAAATGGATTTCCTGACCTCACAATTGAGCCTTGGTCTCAATTGTGCCCCTTGCCAATCTACAGATTGGCAAGACACCACAGCAATAACTATCTTTTTATGAGCTCACTTTGTTCGCTCAGTGATTTTATTTTAAATAATTGCTTTTCGTATGACGACGGCGACTCCTTCTGGTGCCCAGACTGCGACTTTTGCTGTGCCTGTTACACGGATCCAGCCGAGTCCAGAGATGACTAGGTCTGTCTTTTCCTTAATATTAAAGACATGCTGGACTAATTTTGGAAAATCTTCTTTTTCCTTACTATTTGGTGGTGTCAGAAGAGTTCCGACGTGCTTATCGTAAAAGGCACTAGCGCCTTCAAGCTTAGTACGGTGGAGTTTCAATTCATTGTCAAAGAAGGCTGTGAATCCTTGCTTTTCACCCGCAATGAAATCAAAGCGTCCGAGACCACCTAAAAACAGGGTTTGTTCAGGATTGAGCTGATAGGTTTTAGGTTTAATTTCCTTTTTAGGGCTGACATACTTGAGGTTTTTAGCCGTCAAGTAATGGGCCATCTGGTGGCGGTGGATGATCCCCGGCGTATCGTAGATATAAGATCCGTCGTCAAGCGGAATCTCAATCTTATCCAAGGTTGTCCCTGGGAAGCGCGAAGTCGTGATGACATTCTGATCACCCGTGATTTCTTGGATAATAGCATTGATAAGAGTTGATTTTCCAACGTTGGTCACACCGACCACATAGACATCACGGCCCTTACGGTAGTGTTCAATCTTGTCAATGACTTCCTTAATGGCATGTTTGTTTTGTGCCGAAGTTAGGACAACATCGACTGGACGAAGGCCTTCTTCGTGGGCACGCTCCATGAGCCACTGGCTAATCTTGCTCGGCTTAACTGACTTAGGGAGGATATCTTTTTTATTTCCTACCAAGAGAACATCGTTGCCCGATACAAAACGTGGCAAGCCTGGGATGACAGAGCCATTAAAATCAAAGATATCAATGACATTGACCACTAAGGCATCACTGTCTCCCACATCGTGCAAGAGCTTGAGGAAATCATCGTCCGTCAACTGGACATCCATGATTTCATTATAGTGGCGGAGACGGAAACAGCGTTGGCAATAGACTTCGCCAGTCTCCAAACCTTTTTCAAGTGCCGACTGGGGAGTAAATCCAAGTCCAGCCTTGTCTGTCGTCTGAATGGTTGCTCCACAACCAATACAGAGAATTTCTTCCATAGTTAAATTCCTTTTTTATATGTAATCGGTCCGTACTTTTCAGTGATTTTTCGCATGACACGACGCTCACGAGCTCGGTTAATCTGCGTTTTGATCGAGTCATGTTGGACCAAGGGTTTGACTAAAATCGAGCGAATGCCAGCACGGTGGGCTGCACGAATATCTGTCATGAGCTGATCGCCAACCATGACCACTTCACTTTTCTCATAGTGGAATTCCTTCATGGCACGGTCAATTCCCAATGTGAAGGGCTTCAAGGCCCAATAAATGTAATCAATTCCAAATTTCTCAACTGCTCGTTGGACGCGTTTTTTAGTGTTATTTGATACCACAATGATGCGAATGCCCGCGTCCCGAAGATCATGTAGCCATTGCTTCATCTCTGGCGTCCCGTCAGGGTTGTTCCAAGCAATGAGGGTATTGTCCAAATCGACCAAAACAGCCTTGATTCTATGCGCCTGCAGGCTTGGGACTGTCAGATCATAGACTGCTTCCACAGCAAAGTCTGGCATGTAGTTTTCAATCACCATTTTGGCTCCTTTTCTTTTATTTTCTAGTAATTTTCTTCAGCCATTGAGATAAGGCCACCCATAAAATCAAGCTAGTCATTAAGATATAAATCCAAGCATTTGGCTCTTCTGTAAATGATAGAGGAACATTCATTCCGAAGAAACCTGTAATAACCGCAAGTACTGCTAGTAAGACGGAGATAATAGTCAAAATTGACAAACTATCATTCAAGTTATTGTTTAGGATGTTGTTGTAAGAAGCTGAGAGTTGTTGCAAGACTTGAGAAATCAAGTCTGTCATAGACACCAACTGATGGGCTTCAATCATGGCATCATCAAACTGCTCTCGTTCGACATCATTAAATCTCCGATAAAGAGCATGGCCCTGGATATGTTCCAAGAGGAGTCGATTTTGTTTTGCTGCTGCTGTCAAGTAAACCATACCTGTCTCCAAGTCAGAGAGGGCGAAGAGATTTTTCTTTGTTGTAGTTTGACGTAGCAAGGCACTAATTTCGTCCTTACTTTTATCCATCTCTTCAATGACAGGATAATAAGCGTTACTGATAATCTCTAAACCAGCAAAGAGAAACTTGTAAATAGAAAGCGACTCATGGCTATCCAGATAAGCTGACATCTGATCAATGACATAAGCATTCTTATGGTTGCTGATGGTAATCATTCGTTGTCTTTCGACGATAAAGGTCATCGGAATCGCTTCATAATATTCTTTGTCTTTTTCTAAATCAAGAACATTATAAATAAAGGTTACCGTCTCCGTTTCACGGTTATAATCCATATGAGCTCGTTCATTTCTATCCAGAGCATACTCAATGGTTTCCTTGTCCAATCCATAGATGTCAGAAAGATCTTCCATATTTTTAATCTTATCCACATCAAGGTCTATCCAGGTACAACCATTGCCCAACTGCTTTTCTAAAACCATCTTTTCTCCTTTATTGAACTCTTTCTATTGTACCATAAATCTGCTAAAATTTCAGGCCTGGTCTGTACGAGAGAAATTGCTGACAACGGTAATATTCCGATTGGGGACGAAGTGCAGAACCTGATCTTCTCCTCTGAGTTGTGTTGTTCGAATACCAACGCTGACGACCTTGCCCGAGACAGTAATAGGCCCATTTGTCAGAACAACCTCATCCCCCACATCCAGTTGACGTTCGAAGAGGATGAAAAAGCCATTGATAACATCAGACAGAAAACCTTGGGCTCCCATCCCAATAGCCACCCCAGCGATTCCAGCACCTGCCAGCAAACTAGAAACTGGCAAACCTAAAATCGACAAAATGCAGTAAAGCAAAAAGAAATAAAGGGTATAATTAAACACATTTTCTAACAGACGTGAGATAGTTTTCTGACGCCCGACATCGTGATGAGACATTTTTAGAGAAGGTTTAACAATTCTCTGCACCATGGTATGGAGCAATTTCTTAGCTATATAAAAGAGTAAAAATAAGAATAAAAGAGAAAGTAACTTGGTTAAGATATTCTCGATAATCGCTGTTACATCAAGCTTATTAAGGTAGGTTTGAATAAATTCTTTCATAGAAAACTCCTTTCATTTATTATACCATACTTTCATAAAGTGTCATTCTCCATAAATATTCAAAAATAATTTCAAAAATAGACAGAAAATTCTTGATTTTAGTTCATATTTATACTATAATCATAAACATTACACAACAAAGGAGATTGTTATGAAAAAATTTATTCATGCTTGGAATAAGGCAAGCCTAATCAAACGTATCTTGATTGGCATGCTTATTGGAGGAACCCTAGGACTGACACTTCCTAACATTTCAGGAATTGGCCTGCTCGGAGATCTCTTTGTTGGTGGCCTCAAAGCCATCGCACCGATTCTAGTATTTGCCCTCGTTGCCAATGCCCTTTCCCAACATCAAAAAGGGCAAGATAGCAACATGAAAACCGTTATCTTCCTTTACTTAGTAGGAACCTTTGCGGCTGCCCTTATCGCTGTACTAGCAAGTTTCATCGTACCTGTTGAAATTACACTAAATAGTGCTAATACCGATATTGCTCCACCAGATGGGATTGGACAGGTTCTCAGCAACCTCTTGCTCAAACTGGTTGACAATCCAGTCAATGCCCTCATTACTGCCAACTACATCGGTATCCTATCTTGGGCAGTTGTTTTCGGGATTGCCATGAGAGAAGCCAGCAAAAATAGTAAAGAATTACTAAAAACCATGGCTGATGTGACTTCTAAGATTGTCGAATGGATCATCAACCTAGCTCCATTTGGAATCCTTGGTCTTGTCTTCAAAACCATCTCTGATAAGGGAATCGGAAGCCTAGCCAACTACGGAATCTTACTTGCCCTCTTGGTGACAACCATGTTCTTTGTGGCCTTAGTAGTCAATCCATTGATTGCTTTCCTCTTTATGAAGAGAAACCCTTATCCCCTCGTTTGGAAATGTTTGCGTGTCAGCGGTGTGACAGCCTTCTTTACTCGTAGTTCTGCTGCCAACATCCCTGTCAACATGAAACTTTGCCACGACCTTGGACTGGATCCAGATACCTATTCTGTTTCTATCCCACTTGGTTCTACTATCAACATGGCAGGGGCAGCGATTACTATTAACGTTTTAACCCTTGCTGCAGTTAACACTCTTGGAATCCCTGTTGACTTTGCGACAGCCTTTGTCCTCAGTGTAGTGGCAGCTATCTCAGCCTGTGGTGCTTCTGGTATTGCGGGAGGTTCCCTCCTTCTTATCCCAGTTGCTTGTAGCCTTTTCGGTATTTCTAACGATATTGCCATGCAAGTTGTCGGAGTTGGTTTTGTGATTGGTGTCATCCAAGACTCATGTGAAACAGCCCTTAACTCTTCTACAGATGTCCTCTTTACCGCCGTTGCCGAATACGCAGCAACCCGTAAAAAATAAGCAAGAAGACAAGCCTGCTCAGGTCTTGTCTTTTACGCTTTTATTCTAATTTATTAGGAAATTCTTATGTCTATTAGCCAACGTACGACCAAGCTCATCTTAGCTACCTGTCTTGCCTGCCTTCTTGCTTATTTTCTCAATCTCTCCTCAGCTGTCTCGGCTGGAATCATCGCCCTCTTGAGCCTATCCGATACCCGTAGAAGTACCTTAAAACTGGCCCGCAATCGGCTCTTTTCCATGCTTCTGGCTCTGGTTATCGGGGTTTTGGCTTTTCACTTGAGCGGATTTCATATCTGGAGCCTCGGCCTCTATCTAGCACTTTATGTGCCTCTAGCCTATAAGATGGGTTGGGAAATTGGCATCACACCAAGCACTGTTTTAGTTAGCCATCTCTTGGTGCAAGAGTCAACCTCTCCAGACCTTCTAGTCAACGAATTCCTTCTCTTTGCTATCGGTACAGGATTTGCCTTACTGGTCAATCTCTACATGCCTTCACGAGAAGAGGAAATCCAGCACTACCACACATTGGTAGAAGAAAAATTAAAAGATATCCTCCAGCGCTTTAAATATTATTTATCCAGAGGAGATGGACGCAACCGAGCACAGCTGGTGGAAGAATTAGATACCCTTTTGGAAGAAGCCCTCAGACTGGTCTATTTGGATCACTCAGACCACCTCTTTCACCAGACCGATTACCATATCCACTACTTTGAGATGAGACAGCGACAAAGTCGTATCCTGCGAAATATGGCCCAGCAAATCAACACCTGTCACCTAGCTGCCAGTGAAAGTCTGATTTTGGCCCAACTCTTTTCAAAAATTGCTGGTCAACTAAGCCAGACCAATCCTGCTTCTGATTTACTAGATGAAATTGAACGCTATCTGGAAATCTTCCGTAACCGCAGTCTGCCCAAGACAAGAGAAGAATTTGAAACCCGCGCCACCCTTCTTCAACTCCTACGTGAAGCCAAAACCTTCATCCAAGTAAAAGTTGACTTTTATCAAAAATATGGACAGTAAAACTCTTCGAGAATCTCCTCAAACCACGTCAGCTTCACCTTGCCGTAGGTATGGTTACTGACTTCGTCAGTCTTATCTACAACCTCAAAACAGTGTTTTGAGCAGCATCCGGCTAGCTTCCTAGTTTGCTCTTTGATTTTCATTGAGTATAAAAAAGAAAACTTCAGACCAATCACAAAAGGTGAATATCTGAAGTTTTCTTTTATTTGTATGTGATTACCATAAAGGTTAATAGTAGAACAAATAAAGCCAAACTCACCAATAAAGTAAGTACCTTGACCAAGGTGTTACTCTGCCAGTAACTTGGTTTACCAATATTACTAGTCGCATCCATGGAAAATAGTTGATTTTGACGGGGTTGTATGGTTACCAGTACAATCAAAGCAAGAGATAGGACAATAGCTAAAACAATCAGTATGTCAATCATAGGCCTACCTCAAAATTCCCAGCAAAGTAAAGAGCAAACCAATCAGAATCATCAAACCCAGTAAGAGTGAAAAAGTCTTACTAATCTTTTCCCCTCGGGTTTCTTTTTCCTTCTTGATAGGTTTTTGTTTCAACTCTTCCATGCGACCTTCAACGTCTTTGTAAAATAAATCTTCGTCTGACATGTTAGCCTCCTAAAACAGTTTGCATGGTTTCCTGATATCGCACCAAGTCAACATAGTTGGCATGTTGGCCTTGTTTGCCAAGTACCTGACGCATTTGCTCAACATCTGAAAGGGCCAGTTTAATGGTCTCAACCAAAGCAGAAACTTCACTACTTTCAAATAGATGTTCAGGAGCGATATAGAGTCTATTGTGTACCGTTTGGTTAAATCCAAGAATCAAGAGATTATGTTCAAAGGCCTGACGCACCGCCTGCAACAACTCATTGCTGTGGTTTATATCCAAGTAAATATCCGACAGTTGATACAGCTCCTGAATCTTCTGCGGACTAGCATTCTGGTAAAGGACCACATTAGGATAACGAAGCATGTCTAAGAGCTTAGAAGACATCTCTGTCACCGCTGCGATACGGAAAGTGACGTCAGGCAAGGCTTCTACGATTGCTTCTACCTGCTCAATCTGATCTGAATTAGTCAAGATTAAGGCATCTCGTCTTAGGAAATTATCGCGTTTAAACTGGTAATGGTAACCCAAGTGCACAAACTGATCATGGTATTTCTCGTCAGTCAACTCTAAAGCACGTTCATAAGTCGCCTTATTGGGAATGATGATTTTCTTAGTACGCACATCAGCTCTTTCCAAAATCAACTGCATATTGCCTGGAATAGCATCATAGAGAGGTTCCTGCCAAACCAGGATATCTGAGCCAGATTTATCTGGATGATGGAAAGAAACCAAGAAAGGAGTCGCTAGAGTATTAAAGATAAGCTGACTTGTATCTATTTCCAAATCTTGCAAAAAGAAGGTGATAAATTCAACCTTATTTGCAAAGTAACGCATGGATTGACCAGGCAAAGTCAATAAGATATCACCCGTCACATGGTTTTCAAGTAAAACTTGTTGATCATTGACATCTTGGTAAACTGTCATAATCGGCTCACTATCTGCGCTATAGGTCGTTGTAGCAAAACAAGCTCCGAAGCGATTGTAGTGGTCAATCTGACGTACTCGACCTTCCAAGTCTTTCCAATCTACCTGTTTAACCAAGCGGGCCTGCAAACCATCAGCATAATGAATGACGGCTCTCTCCTGTGTCATATCTTCAATACGAGCAGACTGATTATTTCCTGAAATTTCCCAAAAAGCTGGAACAGGAACTTGGTTAAAATAAAGAGGTTTTCCCTTTTCATATCCTAGATAATAAGTAAAAGGAGAGACCAGACCATCAGGCAGAAAACCATCTGAATCGATGACTACTCCAAGATGAGAAAGACCAGTAGCCACGAGACTTTCATGTAAATCTCGACTTTCCTGACTATAACGATCATAAAGTTCAATCATGGAGCACCTCCTCTACTGTTTTCTTCCACTTTTCTAAAATTTCTTCGGTTAAGAAGCCTTCTGCAATTTGATAAGAATGGGCACGCATAGCTTCCAAACGATTTTCTTGATACAATTGACAAATCTTAGTTGAAAAAGCTTGCTTGATTTGGTCTTCTACATGGTCAGATGAACTTGGAATCAAATAACCATTTTTCCCATCTTCTATAAAGGTCTGATTACCATAAGGTACATCAAAACCAATTAGGGGGAGGCCTGAACCAATAGCTTCCATCAAGGTCAAACCAAAGCCTTCGCTGGTAGAAGCAGTCAAATAGACTTCATACTGGCTATAAATCTGCGAAAGTTCGGCATGTCCCTTGAGCTGGATATAATCCTCAGCCTGATGATTTGCAATAATTTCTCTGAGCAGAGATTCTTCTCCACCACTACCATAAATATCAAAGGTCAATTCAGGGATTTCCTTACGAGCCTCAATGACCGCCTTGACCAACCAGTCAATGTGTTTTTCTTTGGCAAGACGCGAAGCCGTAATCAATGAAAATGGCTTACGTCCCTGACTTGACTCAGTTAATGCATCAATACTTCCTACAGGGATAGTAACAATCTTTGGACGATGCTGAGTATATTTGGCAAATTGCTCTTGCAGAACATCTCTCTGTCTATCAGTGGATACAATAAAGAAATCAACCTTATCTGCATTGGTAAACTGATAGTCGTAATAGTTATTCCAAAGGATGTAATCCTCGTTTGTAGCATTTTCACTATAATGCTCCGCATGAACAACTACCGCTAAATGCGCTACTTGTGCTTCCTCAAAAACAACCTGTCCAATGCCTGTCTCTCTATCAAGAATGACCAAATCAGACTTGTTCATATTCAAGGATTTCATAAAGGCACGCATAAAGGCTTGCTTCCCATATAAAATCTTATCCTTGAAACGATAAACTTCTTCCTTACCTTGATTCATCAAAATATCATAGGCTGGAGTTCCGTCCTCATTATAAAAAGTTCGTTGATATAGGACTGCAACATTGTCCTTGGGAGCAAAGTACTCGCTACAATAACGAGTGTAAGAAAAGTAATCTTTACGAATCAGTTTTCCTTTAAAAACATACTCGGCATGTTGAACCAAGTCCTTGTCCTCATCAACCAAATAACAGGTTACAAACTTATCTTGGTCAGAAAAGAAGACACGCAAGACCTTGCCATTTTTTTCTCTGTGACTTTCTTCACCACCAAAGTAAGCCAAGACATCATCCACTGTCACGCTAGTCGGCGCAATCTTGATGTCTGTAAAATGATTATAAAGCCAGATAACCTGATTATCATCAAAACCAATATTGGCTGTTAAGTGCTGAATATTATCGGCTAAAATCATATCTGTAAAGATAAACTTAGAGGACAGATTTAATTTCCGAAAAACACCAGCACGATAGGCTTGGGCGTATTCAACACCGCTACTAGCCCATCCAAGTCCTAAATTTATATTGTAAATTGTCATATTTTCCTCTTTTTATGGGAAATGAGTCATAATCTCACCCTTAGGAGTGACTTCAACTAAGCCCATCAGGAGATTACGCACCATATCCGCACGGATTTGTTCTTTCATAGCTTCAAAGCCAGCATAGGCTTCTTGATAATACTCTACGATTGGATTTTTCTGACTAGCAGACTGACCACCGATAGCCATAGATAACTGTTGTAGATAGTCTACCTGCTCTACCCAGTTGTCATCAATAGCCTTGAGCATAGAAAGTCGTAAAAACTGTTCATATAAGCCATGTTCCTCAAGCAATTCTTTCTTTTCAGAAAGTTCTTTATCAATCACCTGCTTCATAAAGCTACGAACTGCAGTCTTGTCAGTCACATCTATACAATCTGGAACTTCTTTAATATGAAAACTAATATTGGTCACGATGAAGTGGAAGAGTAACTCTCGGCTTTCATAACTTGAAGAGGTCACTTGCCCTATGTAGCTAGCAATGATTTTCTCAACAACATCCTCTAAGTCACGAGAACCATCTATTAGACGATTTCTTTCTTTATAGACCATATCCCGTTGAATATTCATACTCTCAGCATATTCTAGAGTCTGACGACGTGCCGAACGTCCAGCACTATCACTGGCATGCTGAGCCTTTTCGACTAGCTTCCGGTATTTACGACCTTCCAATACTTCAGGTTGAGTCATATCTTGAACCTGATAATCTTTGTACTTTTTATGCACCCAAGATGGCCCAAATTTCTTAATAACATCATCTTCTAAGGATACAAAAAACTTACTCATACCAGGATCTCCTTGACGACCAGAACGGCCACGAATTTGCAGGTCAATCCGTTGGCTTTCCATTCGCTCCGTTCCAATAACAATCAAGCCTCCAAGTTCTGCAACCCCCTTACCAAGCTTGATATCCGTACCACGTCCTGCCATAGAGGTAGCCACTGTAACAGCCCCCATCTGACCTGACTCAGAGATGATTTGGGCCTCACGCGCCGCATTATTAGCATTTAAAACATTATGGGCAATTCCCTCTCGAAGCAAGAGTGACGAATAAAGTTGAGACATTTCAACTGAGCCTACAAAAACGAGTAGGGGATTTCCCTTAGCATGGTATTCTTTGATATACTCCAAAGAAGCATACACTTTTTCAGGTAAAGTGACGTATAGATTATCTGGATAGTCAATCCGTTGTCTAGGACGGTTAGTTGGAATGCGCACTACAGACATATTATAAGTTTCCAGAAGCTCTTTTTCTGCAACCTTACCTGTTCCTGTCATACCAGATATCTTATTAAACATCTTAAAAAGGCTCTGATAGGTGATAGAAGCCATGGCCCGTGTTTCTGGAGATAATTTGACATGTTCCTTGGCTTCAATCGCCTGATGGAGACCTCCCTGTAGTTTGGTCATTTCCATTAGACGTCCCGTCCCCTTATCTACTAATACCATTTCATTACCACGAATGACATAGTCCTTATCTTTTGTATAGAGCTTATGGGCTCGAATCGCATAAACTAAATGACGAGCAAAGGGTGCATTCTCCTCGTTATAAAAATGGTCAATCCCTAAAAAACTTTCAGCGGCTTTAGACCCCTTAGTAGTCAACCAAACTTCATCTTTCTCCTCTTTAAAAATGTAATCCTCACCTTCAACCAAGGTCGTTACAAGCGTGTCAATAATACCATAGTGATTAGACTGAACCCGAGGAGATCCAGCAATAATAAGAGGTGTTTGAGCGCTATCCAATAAGATATCATCAATCTCATCAATAATGACGTAATTAAAAGGTTTTAAAAACTTCCCTTCCTCATTTGAGGCAAGATTATCATTCAAATAATCAAAACCTAAATGACCGTTAGTTGTATAAATAATATCTGATGCGTAAATGTTTTTTTTCTCTTGTGGGGTAAATTCTTTTTGAGGGTCATCTGTAAAAGGAACACCAATTGTCAATCCTAAGAAACGATATACTTGTCCCATCTCTTCAGCATCACGTTTAGCTAGATAATCATTGGTAGTAATCAGCATGGTACCTTTACCTGTCAAGGCATTGAGATAAATAGGCATAGTGGCTGTCAAGGTTTTTCCCTCACCAGTATTCATCTCAGCAACATTTCCCTGATGAATAACGATCCCTCCCATGACCTGAACATCATAAGGAAACATTCCCAGTACGCGTTTATCCGCTTCACGAACAACTGCAAAAGCTTCTACCAATAGGTCTTCGAGAGTGGCCCCCTCAGCAAGACGTTGGCGAAATTCCACTGTTTTTGCCGCTAGTGCTTGGTCTGATAGAGACTCCATCTTTTCTTTAAGGGCATTAATCTTTTTTAAAATCCTTTTAACTTTCCGAAGTTGGAAATCTTGATAAAAACCTTTAAACACGATTCATCTCCTTAATAGAAAAAGAATAGAAATCTAAGGACTCAAAGCCAGCACTTAGAAGGGAAACTTGATAAGTATAGGTATCATCAGGATAGGTAAAATCAAAGACTTTCATTTTTTCAATTTTCTCTTCGATCACATCCCCATATCTATCAAAAAAGACAATCTTTATATAGACTCCATTTGTAGGATGACATTCAAAATCCATACATAATTGATAATCCTGTTTTCTTTTAAGTAAGGGAAGACTGGGTTGAGTTCTAAAGGCTTGATAGTTCACACTGGAAAACCATGTTTTTAAGATTTCTCCTGATGGCACCAAGGGATTATATAGACTAATATGTTTATCTTCGTAATATGTCACCTTACTACCATACATAAATGTTCCCTTTACCTCTCCCCAAGTGATATTTTCTCTTTGATTGATAATCATTTGTCACCTCTTCCAAACTCCGCTCCCAATACCATACTATAAAAATGCAAAAACCAAGCCACATTTGTAGCAGTATCATCATTGTGTCGACCAGATGTTCCCTTGGAAAGAATCTTTGCACCAGTATTACACAGATACGTTACTAATTGTTCGTAGGCATGGCTATCCATTTCCTCATCTTTCATATAAGATAGACCAAAAGTTGTTTTTGAAAAATCAGCTTGTTTAAAGACCTTCCAAAAACGTTGATTTAATTCCAACATATGGTCAGATGTCACTCCATTTGTATGATGGATTAACACATCAAATGCCAAATTGGAGACAGCTGGTGCATCTAAGCGACCTCTACGAGCAATTGTTCCAAGATTAGCCAGAGGTTTTCCTACAATAACAGCTCTAGGTTCAAAGAAAGCACCATAGTAAAGAGCTGGGAAAGTCCCCATGGAAAGACCAGATAAAATTAAATCTTTATGAGTAAGACCTAAATACTGTAGATAGTAACGAATAGTATCTTTTATCTTCTCTTCTAGTTCCTCGCTACCAAGGTAAAAGGCTCCACCCTCAAGACGAGGATCTGAGAATAAAAGAAAAGGACATCCTAAATTTTTCATCATCCAATATCCCTCGAATCCCTCGGCAGGACGATACCCAGCAAAGTAGACCGCCAAAGGTGGTTTGAAATCACCCGGATGAAAGAAGTAGTTAATTTCGTCACGAATTTTATCATGTAAAATATTTCCTCCGAGGAAAAATTTACCAAACTGTCTGCGACTCCAACGTTGGTGCAAATTCCCTAACTTTAAACTTCCGCAACCACGAGCTTCAATTGATACAGACAAAAAGATATCAATCTCTTCATTATCTACCACTATAGCCCTTTTTAATTCACTTTCATTATAGATTTTTTCTTCAAAAAAATCATCAACACCACCAGACCATATCTTACGGATAACAAAACGAAATTCACAGTTTCCTTGCTTTTCAAATTCCAACCATAATTCTATAGGGAAGTTTTTATAAACTATAAAATTATCTGGCCAGTAAGCTATTTGTTGGAAATCATCTCCAAAATTCCCTTCTAAACTGACATAATCGAGTCCCTGATAAGAGATAGCCCCTCGAAAACTTGAACTAATTTGTATTGTTGATGGAAATAGCTTATCACCGTAACCCCCACCAAAGAGAGAGGTTGACAAATCATTCACTAATTGCTGAGGATCTGAGAAGTCTATAGCTTGGGCACACCGTGTTTTTAAGCAATCAAGAATACCCAAATCTGTCGTTTGAAAATCTTGACTATAAAGTAAAGTATAGGGTTCGATATGGTGTACAAAAGGCATTAAATCTCTTATATGCTGACCATCTTCTATCAAAATAATATGAAATTTTCTTATTCCCTCCATTTCCATCATTTTACGAAGAGCTAGAGGTGAATTGGGACAGAAATAATACCAATCCATATTTTCAGGAATTTCATAATGATGAGCCCAATTATCAATCCCTATCTGTAGGATTTTATAGTCCTTTGACATCTGTAACCTCCTCAATCCAGTGATGCAATTTATCTAAGAAACGTTGACCAGTATGTTCTTTGATTTTATCAATAGAGTAAATCAAGGCCTGGTTCCATTCTTTCAATTTATCTATATAGTAATGTGCAGCCTTGGAAAATTCTGTCACATCTGAAATTAAATAACCATTTTTCAAATGTTCCACATAAACAGTTTCAACCCGATTAATCTGAGGAATTCCCGCACTAATACCTGCTATTTGAGTATAGAGATGCGGTTGTTTATTCACATCCACAATCAAACGAACAAACTCTAATGTCTTAATCAAATCCAACTCATCATTCATATTGACAAATTGAAAACGTAATTCCTGCTCTTGATTTTCTTCTAAAGGATTTTCCGCATCTCCATAGTCTATTCCTTTTTCTAAACTATCAGTCTGAATTTTCTCTTGAATAATTTCATGAACAAGAGCCTCCACATCTTCCATTTGTTTCTGGCTAGCTGAGAAAGCTCCGAAAATGATTTCTGTATTTTTAGTTTCTGAAATAAATAACAAAACTTGAGTCAATGCTTCCCTATCAATTTCTTCGTTTAAATCAAGTTGATAGTAAATAATAGACTCTTTTCTTGTTTGACTTCGCCCCAGACGTAAACGTGTATCAAAAGGAGAAAGATGGTAAAATTTATTAGAAAGTTCAGGATATAGTTCCTGCAAAAGTTGTAAACTATCCTCTCTATCCACTAACACTAAGCTAGCTCTATCAACTGATACTGATAACTCTCTAAAGTTATTCTGTGAATTCCGATTGATAAAAAGACTCAAAATTTTAGGATTATTACTTGGAATATGATCAAAGATAAACTGATCATGGTAAGGATGCGACGGAATGATAAAAATATCCTGCTTTTTCTGACTTTTTTTCAAATATTTATCAAAAAATTCTGCCACCAACTGCTCCATATTGCGATATTTAAGCAATTTAAATCGATAGGCAAAAATCGGATTGATTTCTATTCTACCTTCCTCTTGAATATATTCCCTAAATCTCCAAATTCCTTTAGGATCCAGATAGTCCTGATACATAGCTTGTCCAGCTTCAAAATAGATTACACTAGATACAAATCCTCTATCATCCATGATATAACGCTTGCTAATTTGACCATTTGGATCAAAATACCGAATCTCACTAATAAAGCCCTCTACACCATGCTCTACCTGAGCATATTTCTTACCTTTTCTTTGCACGATAATCGCAAAGGGGCTATACAGAAATTGGCAATCACTATCCCACTCTATATCTCTAATATGAAGAACCTGAGTATGCAGTCCATAGAAATCTTGCATATCATCAAAAACAGAATAGACATCTGTCTCTAAAACCCCATGTCTATGTAAAAAATAACGCAAATGCGGTTGATAAGATAACACTAATAAGCGAGATGATATACCTTGCCTTTGAAAGAGACGGATTTGATTAAAAGTATCATCAAATTCGAAGCGAAATTGTGAATGGTACCAAGGAATTATATCCGCATGCCACTTACGTTCTGAACCATACCAAGCTGGAATAAAATAATACATGACACCCTCCTAAATCAATGTTTTATAAGTTTCGTTTAATCTCAGAGCTTTCACTTCATCTCTGACTGTAAAAATCATACCTCCAAACATCATAAACAAACCAGGAATCATTGCTACTCTAAGTAGTTTCTCATCAACCAATACAAATAGCATAGGTCCTCCTGCCATTACTACATTAAAAACAGCACCAATAAGAGAAAACCTCAGAACCAATCGATTGATGAAACGGCTCGTTTCTTCACCCGGATAAACCCCATAAATATATTCTCCTGATTTCTTCATTCGATCTGAAATTTGTTCCCCACTCATATTTACAAAAGCAAAGGCTATACTAAAAATAAAAAGAATAATCATATACATATAAATCCATAGCGGTTTCCCCATTGTGTATTGAGATGAAATTTCAGTAAAAAGTAGATTTTTCGGAAAAATAGTCTGCAATAATAATAATATATACGTTGGTAAGCTCAAAAAAGTCATCACATACATAAAAGGCATTCCTCCTGCAGGATTAAGCATAATCTCAAAATAAGAATATCTCTTAAAACGATTATGCAGGCCAATCTTATGAACGGCTATACGATAACGAGCACGATACAGGAGAGCTACTAGATAAGTAAAAACAATTCCCATAACAATCAAACCAATTAAAACAAAAAGAGGGATGGGAACAGTCCGAAACGTTTCAATCAAATCTTGAGGAATGTTTAAAACCATTCCAATCAATAAAATAATCATAGAGCCCCCGATGCCTACCGTTGCATTGATGTCTGATAACCACACCAAGAAAAAAGCACCCGCTATCAACAGACAGGTATTTAGGACGATAACCAACATTTTAGGCACATTGGACTGAATTGGGAGATTTAACGAAATAGCTAATGCCTGAATCAAAGCAATAAACAAGGTTAAGTACATCTGCCTTCTATTTTGTATTTCAATAGCTCCAGATGTCAGATTTAATTTTTTTGAAAAAGAAAGCATCTGCCATAAAATCATCGAAGACATCCAGGGAGATAATCCTACTGAAAACAAGGATAAACTTCTCAAATTTCCACCTGTCATTGCTGTAGAAAAAGCCAAGTAAGCAGCAGTTCCTCCTAAAAATTCCCTATTATTCATATCTACAAAAGGAAGGGGCAACCTACTTCCTGCTATAAATATGAATACAAAAAATAATGTCGCTAGTCCTTTTTTTACTGTGATAGATGAAAAAATACTTTTCATGTTTGGTCCTACTCTCTAAAACTCGTTTCTAGTCTATTTCTACTGAGTAATTTATGATCATTATACTATCAGGTATTCTATGATTTTTTTGTTAATTTTTACGTTACTATTATAACAAAAAAAGCAGAAAAAATCTGCTTCTAACTCCCTTAGTGAGATAACGGAGAAGGGATACTTTAGTGAATCAAATAGATTATTTTTTATGCACTATCAACTCATTGGACACCCTCAATTCTTTTAATTATTATCTATGAGTTCCAATATTTCTGTATATCTCCTAAAAATTTCAGTATCCTGCAATCCATTTTCTTTTGCTTGTTGATATCGTAATCTCAAACACCCCATGACATTATTCTTTTCATCGGAATAATTCCATCCCTTTATAGTATAAATTGCTAATCTTTCTAACAAGCATTCTAAAACATCTGTTAAAAGTTTCTCATTAACACCACTTCCGATGCTTTCTATTCCTTCTCGATGGTAGTAGATTTCTTTATGAATATATGCAACTTTGTTTGATCTAAAAAACAATTTATAATTTGTTCGAGAGTCTTCTATCACTTTACCTTTAGGAAATCTAATATTATTAAACAATTCCTTCTTAAACAAAATTCCCCAACTAGTTATATATACATATCCGTTTAATTCCAACGATGGAAGTTCCAATACCAGTTCTTCTCCAGTACACGTCTTCTCATAGTAATCGTCCCAAATATGAACATAATAATTTCTATCACTCTCATTATAGATGGTATAGTGTGAAACAACAGTATCTGCATCATTTCGAATAGCTGCTTGATATAAATCTTCCACATAAGTTAAACTCAACCAATCATCCGAATCAACAAAGGTTAGATACATACCATTTGATTTTTCAATACCATAATTTCGTGCATCAGATAATCCTCCATTTTCCTTTTCAAAATATCGGAATCTACTATCTCTAGCAACATATTCTTGGCAAATCTCTCCAGATGAATCTGGTGAACCATCATTTATCAATAAAACTTCTATATTTGAATAGGTTTGATGTTCAATACTATCCAAACACATTCGAAGATACTTTTCGACATTATAAATTGGAACTACAATGCTAATTAGTTCTCCACCATTTTCTACTTCAATCTCTTTTACTTCATCTGTCAAAAATGGATATTGTCCTTGTTCAGCCAATTCTAATTTTTCACGTACTTCCTTTGCCTCATCAATATAGCCATGTTCTTCCAATTGCTCCAGTATTCTCTTTAACACATTACGATACATATTAAAGGAAAGATTGATATCAATCCCTTCTAAATCTTTAGTTGATTTTATTCGTTCTTCTAAAGCATCAATATAGTCAAGATGCTCTACAGAAAATCCACTTGACAAACCTTCATTATTAGAACGGTAAACATATGAATCTCCGTTAAAGGCATATATGCTTTCCGCATTCAAATATAATTTCCACATGATAAACTGATTTTCTGCATATCGCCCCAAAGGAAAGCGTAACTCCTTAAATAATGTTCGCTTAAATAATTTACCACAAGCTGTTGAAAAATTAAAAAACTGAATATCAAGCATAGAATCTAAAAATTGAATAGCCTGAGTACTTGTAAATGATATCAAGGAATCTCTTTTAAAGTGGTCTTTATAGAAATAAAAATTAGAACCATCAAAACGACTATAGCCTCCTATCATAATATCTGCATCACTTAAGGTAGTAGCTATATAAAGTTTTTCAAGATGGTCTTCAAAGAGAAAATCATCCGCATCGAGAAATGTAACATAGTCTCCTTGAGCTAAATCCAACCCAGAGTTTCGCGCATCAGATACACCTCCATTTTCTTTTTCAAAATATTTGAAACGACTATCTAATCTTGCATACTCTTGACAAATAAAACCTGAATTATCCGTTGACCCATCATTTACCAGAACCACTTCAAAATTTGTAAAGGTCTGTCCCAAAATGCTGTCCAAACATTGGCGAAGATATGGTTCTACATTATACACTGGTACTATAATACTTATTGGAATTGCACTCATCCTATATCCTTTCGTTTTCTATTTTTTCTTTGAATAAATCATTGTCAAGTTTTCTTTAATTCGTCTATACGTTTCTGTATCCGACATCCCCCAAACAGCTCGCATATTATACTCATTTAATTCCAATAATTCTTGAAAATGTTTTAAATAGCTAGAAGTATCATATCCTTTTAACGATAACAAAGTAATTCTTTCTAAACTCAATCTAATCGAATCCTCAATACTATTAGTTGTTGGACAATTTGAAATACTGCCTTTACGTTGTCTGTAACAATAACTATCTTTATGAAAATATACAATCTTATCTGCAAGGTCATAAACTTTATAAGTCAAAGCTGCATCCTCTGACGTCATCCCTTTTGAAAAACGCAAGTTCTCAAATAAATATCTTTTATACAATTTCCCCCAAGCTGTGGATAAGAAAAAATCTCCAGCTTGAATATCAAAATAATGTTCTAATAGATACTTACTATCATATTCCTTTTCCCAAGGTTCAAAAACATGTTTATAAAATGTTGCATTACTTTCCTGAAAACAAAAATAGTTACTTATAGAAATATCTGCATTATAGTGTTGAAGTTTACTATATAGTTCTTCAATATAAGTTTTAGTTACCCAGTCATCCGAATCAATAAAGGTTATATATTCTCCCTGAGCCCTTTCTATGCCGTAATTACGAGCATCAGATAATCCCCCATTCTCCTTTTCGAAGTATCGAATACGAGAATCTTTTTTTAAATACTCCTGACAAATCTTGCCTGAACCATCAGTAGAACCGTCATTCACAAGAAGAATCTCTAAATTATGAAATGTCTGCTCTATAATACTGTCTAAACATTGGCGAAGATAGTTTTCAACATTATATATTGGTAAAATAACACTAATTAATTGATTTTCCATATCTTACTCTCTAATATTTTTTAAAAATAGGTACTCCCCTTTATCAGCATATTCCACTTTTTCTCGTAATTCCCCTTCTTCTTTAATAAAACCTTTCCCTTCCAACATAGAAAGATTTCTCTTCAAAGCAAATTTATACTGATTAAATGCCAATTCCATAGGATAATCTAATTCTGGCATCTCCATTAAGGTATGGATACGCTCCTCAATCGCTTCAATAAAATCCAAGTGAGATATATTATAATTTTGCGTCAATCCCTTGTAATTCACCCTATATGCATAGACATCTGACTGATAACGAACAATCACTTTACTTGCAAGATATAATCTCCACATGATAAATTGATCTTCTGCATATTTTCCTTTAGGAAAACGGATTGTCTCAAACAAATTCTTTTTAAATAACTTACCCCATACAGCCGAATAGCGAAGGAATGGGTAATCTTCCATACTATCCATACCTTCAATAGCCTCTTTTGCTGATATACGAGATAACATTTCCCCATCTTTATCTGGATTATACAAATAAAATATTCCTTCTTTAAAGTGGCAAAATGATCCTACTACCATATCAGCATTTGTCAAAATACTAGCATAGTATAAATTTTCGATACTTTTTTCAAACATAAAGTCGTCTGGATCACAGAAAAAGATATAATCTCCACTAGCACAATCCAAACCCACATTACGTGCATCCGACTGTCCACCATTTTCCTTATCAATATAGATAAAACGCGGATCATCTTTTGTTAACTCTTTTGCAATCTTTATACTGTCATCTGGACTACCATCATTCACAATGATAACTTCCAAATTCCTATAGGTCTGCGATAAAATATTATGAATACAATGTTCTATATATGCTTCAACATTATAGACAGGGATTACAATCGATATTAATGGAAAATTCATGTACATCCTCCTCATTATTTGGATAAATCTGCGACAATTTGTCTGTTATAACCTTCATCGTCAATAAATTCAATATCTTGATCGAAATTAAATTCAGCAGTATGTTTATGTTTTAATTGAACCTTTGTTTCAGCCTTCATTTGCATCCATTCATACTCTGAATCAATATGGCCAAGATCTAAAGCACGATATCCTTGTTGGGTTAATTGGTAAGCTAGTACCTTAGCAGTTGGCCCCAACATCAATAAAATCAATCGTCCTTCTGAATGTTCTAAAATCTTTTCTCTAATTTCCTTGATTTTAGAAAAAGCATTATGAGAGGGACAAATAATACGCTTAATTGAATTTGCTTTATCAAACAAATCATTCCCAACACCTGACCGCGAAGTCGTTCCTTCTACAATTAGTAAGTCTTTCCCTTCGAACAATTGTTTCATCTTTTCAAATTGATCAAACGCACGAGTCCGATCTTTACTATAGATATACGGTCTAGAAATAAAGGCTGAGCCATATATTTTAGATTGACAATACTCTTTAAAAAAGTCTGCGTAGCGATCTAATTCTTTTTTCCAAAAAGTTTCCGAATTATAATCTAGTGGAAATTCTCCCTTGAAAGCTTTAAATACTTCTGGCATACAAAGTAACATTTCTTCTTGATTTGCTGTCAGTAAGATTTCTTTCATACCTCTCGCTAACTCTTCGTTATATTCTTGAAAAGCGATGCTGTACCCATTCATAATATTAAACTCTCCGTCACCAAAACGAATGAGTGATTTCTCCGTTTTCAAAAGTTCATCCAAGGTTTCATCTATAGACATGACTGAAATATCAAATAAATCTTCTTGTTTAAATTCTTGATTAAATCTATCTACTCCAACTTCTGAAAGTAAACGAATAGCATCATCAAGCTTTTCAATTTCTTTTCTCAGAAATAAATACTGAGTTATCTTTCCCTTATGAGTAGCATAGAATGAAAAAATAGGTTTCTTCAGCTGGCTTATGCGTGTTAAAATAGTTTCATCTATTTCCCCATAATTAATATTCAGATAGGCATCTACATCCTTAAATAATTCTTCTAAGGTAGCTGTAGTGCACTCTGGATGCAAATAGATATTATCTAACTGTCCTAAACAATTCAGATATGACCCTACTGGAGTGTAAGCAACTATATGGAAGCGATGTTCTGGAAAGGTACTTGCTAAATGTTCAATTTCTTCAAACTCTTCTGTACTAGTTAATGTAAGAAAATCTAATCCTTGCTTTTCTTTTTTTAAAGAAAATTCACCCAGATGATGGGCTAATACCTGAGAAAGCTCTAAATTATAAAATTCCCACCATTTTTCACGAAATCGGTAAGAAGCTGAACTATTCCATGGTTTTCTATTAGTTGTATAATGAATCACAAGTGGTTCATCCTCTAGATTAAAATGTTCTGTCCAATGATTATAAAAAGCAACCAAATCATAACCTACCTGAACATTAAACCGCTTATCCAACTCTAACCAATTATCCTGAAAAACAGAGTTCAATATCGTTTGATCTCCGTTAAAATGTTCCAATTCCCAATGTTCGCTTTTCTTACCTTCAGATAACTCTAAACATTGATCCGAAACAGATAACTCCTTCCATTGTAGATTATCAATAAGCATGACACCGGTATTAAAACTACCATCCACATCACGTACAGCAGCTACTGGAAAGCCTTTTAAATCTGTTAAGAAAAAAGAGATTAAGTTGCCATTAACAATAACATCTGTATCTAGATAAAGCACTCTCTTCCTATCAATAAGGCGAGGAATAAAATACTTAGCATAGGCAATCGTACCAATGTGATTTTGTGTTCTCAACTCAGCTGAAATCAATCCTATGTCAAAAGGAATATTATAAAGTTCCCCTCCCAAATTTCTCACTATACGTCTCATTTTTCTAAACCAGTCTGGCATAATACCTTGATTGATGATATAAAAATCGACTGATTTATTGTGATACATGATGGATTTCATGGTCACAGTCAATTGTTCTGTATAGGCTTGATCAGCAATCAAAACGATTGCAATTCTATCTGATGTCATTTTTCCTCCGAAATCCCATGATTAATACTATTCTGCACTTAAGTCTACAACAACCTGACTCAAATATACTTCATCATCTGCTAATTCTATTTCTGTATCTAGATTAAACTCTGCAGTATGTTTATTGTGTAATAAAATCTTAGTCTCAGCTCCCATCTGCATCCACTCATACTCAGAATCAACATGTCCGATATCAATTGCCTGCATACCCTTATTTGCAAGTTGATAGGCTAAAACCTTAGCTGTAGGACCTAGCATTAACAAAACCAAACACCCATCAGCATGGTTCAGTATTGCTTCCATTATCTCATCTTTCTTATCATAGGCATGCCGAGACGGGCAAATAATTCGCTTAATGCTCTTAGCTCCATCAAATAAATCATTTCCTACCCCAGATCTAGAAGTATAGCCTTCTACGATAAGGATATCTCTTCCTTCCCATAGTTTTTTCAACTTTTCAAATTGAGATTTTGCTTTTGATTTATCTAAAAAATCAATATAAGGTCTAGAAATAAAAGTTGAGCCGTACCAAGAATTTTTACAATACTCTAGATAAAATTCCTCATAATCCTCTAAATATTGTCTCCAAAATGCTAAGGCATCTGGAACAAAAGAGAAACGATTTTTTAACCCCTCTTGTAAACCAATGACTAATGTAGGACTACTTTCTTGATTAAAAATAAATTTCAATTCTTCTGCAAGTTTAGGATCAGATTTCTGATAATTAATAGATTGTCCTAGCATGATTGCAGCTTCGCCATCACCAAAGCGAGCTATTGAAGATTGATGCTCCAGAATATAATCAAGCGTTTCATCTATGGTCTGCACTTCAAAATCAAATGGTTTATTGGGCAATTGTTTTGTTTCAGCATAATTCCGAATTGCAGCTACCATAGCATCAACGTTTTTGATAGAAAAGAGATACTGTCCTTTTTCTCCATTTTGTGTTTTATAAAAAGCAAAGCTAGGAATATTTTTTTCTAATAAACCATTAAATACACCATCTACTTCTCCACCATAGTTAATATCCAAATATAGATCAGTCTTGTCTAGTAGTTTGTCAATCTTTTCTGAATCTGAGGCCGGATATAGATAGACATTTTCTTTCTCGGCTAAGTTTGTCAAACGTGGTCCCATAAGAGTTCTAGCAGCAATGCTAAAATCACACTCAGGAAGTTGTTCTACTAGGTATTCAATTTGTTCCAAATCCTGACTATTTGTAACTGTCAATAGTCGAATACCTCGTAATGTTTGATTGTTACTAATTCCTAATTCAAAAACTGCTTGCAACAAGAACTGTTTTGCATAAAAACCTTGACTTAGTAAAAAGGAAAAATAACGTACTCTACTACACATTTGAAGATAGGCTTCTTCTGACAGTTGTTCCACCAAATGGCTTGCTTCCTCTAAGTTATCAACTACAAATCCCAATCCTTGCTCTACTATAAAGTCCGAGTTAGACAAGGTAGCAGGAATAATGACAGGGATACCTGCCGCTAAATAAGTACTTAACTTATAAGAAACATTCATACTGTAATAATCTATATTTTGTTCCTCATTTTGATGTGTAGTCCAAACCAGTCCAAATCCACCTTTTGATAACTCTAAGAGCATTTCTTCATCAGTCTTCCAGCCCGCAATATGAACTTGATTTGATAAAGAAAGCTGTTCTTCATTTGAAAATACAGTTAGCAGAACTGTCCCCTCCCAGGTTTTTAATTCTGGGAAACGGCTTAAATTTCCTGCAAAATAGATTTCTTTTTTAAATATAGGTTCATGTAAGTCCAAATCATGAGGATGATCCCACATTCTTTGAAAAATGATTTTTTTAACATTCAAGCCATTTTGAAGCAGTTTCTCTTTCATAGCTTCTGATGGTAAAATGATGCTATCCGCCATGTTGTAAAGATTGATATAATCCTGCATCAGAAATTCATTTGCTTTAAACATCAAGGGAATCACATCATGGACAAATACTATGATTTTCACATTGAGAAGTTTCAACTTACTTAAAAACTCTCTTTCAAACTCTAGACCATTCCAAGTAGGTGTTTGAAAAACAACAATATCTCCTATCGAAACACTTGCTAGAATCCCGTCTAATCTTCTACTTCTCTCTTCTACAGTTTCAGATGAGGCATGGTAAAAATAAATTCCTAACTCTCTAAATCCTAGTTGAGCAGCAATTTTTTGAACAGCATTTTGAGCAATAGTTGCTGTACTTTCTCTAGCCATTCCATATAGATTGGTAATATGTAGCTTCATTTCTCTCCACTTTCTATCATATCTTTTTTTCCTAGTTATTGATTTTAAACAATCCTCTCATCATCTACAAATACTTTTTGTTTACCTACAGACTAACATATTATCCTTCTAGTAGAAATAGTACCTCTTGCAACCATCTTGCAGTTTGAGTAAATTCCAATCCCTCTAATTTCATCTTGTCGACTAGATCGTGAAGATACAATACACAATCATCTACATACGAACTAACTTCCAACTTTCTAGCAGTTAAAAATGCAATAAAATTCAATCGATGTTGAATATCACTCCTAATTTTTTCTAATTCAAAGTGTTTGTATTCATCGTTACTAGTTCGATAAATGTAAGTATCTTTGTTTACATATACAATTTTATCAGAGATTAGATATAGTTTATACCAAAATTCCATATCTTCTCCTAAGGTTGTTTTTTCGTTGAAACGAATTGTCTTCAATTGTCTACTCTTCACCAATTTATTACTAGAAGAAATATAAGAACGATCAAAAGAAGACAATGCTTGCAAACTAGCAATCAATTCTTGACCTGTAAATGTCTTTTTATCATATCCTCTTTGAAAAATATGAAAGTAGAAACAACTATCTTTTATATTGAATCGTTTATATGTCGAGACAGTTATATCTGCTCCTTCTTCTAAAAGAGTCGTATATAAAACTTCTAAATAATCAGAATCTACCCAATCATCCGAATCAATAAAAGTGATATATTCTCCTTTCGAACGTTCGATACCTAGATTACGTGCAGAGGATACCCCACCATTTTCCTTTTCAAAATAGAGAAAACGAGAGTCTTTAGAAACATACTCTCTACAAATATCCGCTGAATGATCAGGTGAACCATCATTTATTAATAAACACTCGAAATTTTTATAAGTCTGCCCCATAATACTATCTAAGCATTGGCGTAAATAATTTTCACTATTGTAAATAGGTACGATAATACTTATCAGTTCTCCCTTTTCATACTCTTCGATGTTTGATAATATTCGTTCTTTTTCTTTTTGATATCTCTCTATATACTGATTAGGTACTTTCTGGCTTCTATAATTTATATGCAGTAATTTTAATTTTTCTACCCAAATTTTTATGTCAAGCGACTCATCTTTGAAAAAAAAATCAAATTTTTCAAAAATTTTAAATATAACTAAATCTTTTTCTGAAAACGAACTTGTAATAATAGAGTTATCTCGAATTCTATAAGTATATACAGTCTCCTGTATTTTAACCCATTTAGTTGAATTAGTTACAAGCTCTGGTACGACTGCTAAATCTTCAAAAAGCCATCCTTTTGGAAAAAAATTATCATTCAAAAGCTCTCTTCGAATTAATTTAGGGAAAACACCATTTCTAATTCTTTCTAAAGCTAACTTCTCTAATTTTTCTGATACAGTTTCTAGAATCACTTTATAGTGTTCAACTTGAGGAAAATAATAGATATTTCCATTATGATAATGTTCAACCATTCCTTCTATAATATCAACATCTTCTTCGATGTATTCTACTAATGTTTCTAAAAAATTAGGATAAACATAATCATCACTATCTACAAAGGCTACAAAAGTAGATTCTTCTCTAACACGGCTAATCCCTGTATTTCTAGCTCCACTTAAACCTTGATTACTTTGATTAATTAACCTAAATCGACTATCCACTAGATACTCTTCTGCTATTTGTTTCGAATTATCCGTAGAACCATCATTGACCATGATGCATTCAAAATTCGGATAAGTTTGTTTTTGAATACTATCCAAGCACTCTCGCAAGTATTCCTCAACATTATATATTGGAACTATAATACTAATTAATTCATCCATAAGTTATGTAATTATTCTCCTAAAAACTGTTTAATGACTTTTACCATTTCCTTTGGCTCTGTTGAAGACAATATCTGACTTCGATTATTTGTATCATGACTCGTATTCTCAAAAGCAAATATCTGTTTTGATAGACCGTGAACTTTTGAAATAATATTATCTATTTCCCGATTATGATTGATATCTAGATAAAAATCTAATTTACTAAGGATTTCTTGTGATTGATATGGAGTATAATTTGGATAAAGAGATACATTTTTAAAACTGTTCAATACTTGTACTCTGGGTCCAAAATAACTATGAGCAAAAATATGAAAGTGAACATTAGAGAGGTTTTCTACTAGATATTCTATGTGTTCCAAATCTTGTGTATCTGTAAAAATAGCCGTATGGAATAAGCAAACTGATGCAATTTCACTGAACATAGTTGGTTTGCTATCAACTTGCAACAAAATAGTTTTCCAATCCAAACCATTATAAAACCACCACAATTCTCTATATCTTGTTTTTAATGAATTATTCCACGGTTTATCTTTACCTTCAAAATGAATAATAGCAGGTTTATAGTTTTCATCCCAACTATTTAAAAACCACTCTGGCTTTTGAGCCCAATAAGCCAAGGTATCAAGTCCAACCATAAAATTATAATGAGGGGATACTTTTTTCCACTTATGTTCAAATAATAAATTTAAGACTCCTTGATCCCCATAAACTTCTTGATGCTTTTCTGCAGTCAACTCTAAAAGATTTTGACAAATATTATCAGTTCTCCACTTGTGAACATTTACCATCATCATTCCTGCATTAAAAATATTTTTATACCAACCATCTGGAACGGCGATTATATAATTTTCTTCGAAATCTTTATGAAATAATGGATTTATATTCCCATGAACAACCATATCACAGTCCAAATACAAGGCTCTATCTTCTTTCACAAATTCTGCAATAAAATAGCGAAAATAAGTCATGTATTTGATATGTTCATCAGGAGTAGAAAAATACTTTACTTTTTCTGCATCAATTTCTATATTCAAAATTTCACAGTTTAGTTTCTCTAGTCTCTCCTCCATCAGATAAAACCACTCTTTGGGGATATCTTCATTAAAAACATAAAATTTCAAGTCTCTGTTATGGTAACAAATAGATTTAATAGTTGTTTCCAATTTGTCACGATAATTATTATCTGCTCCTAAAACGATTGCTTTTTTTGTATTCATACTCCACTCATTTCCAGATTAATTTCTTTTTTTTATAATAAGATTTCCATCATTATAAACCACACTATTTGCCGGAACATCATTGCGAACAAGACAACCCGCCCCAATAATTGTATTATCCCCAATCGTCACTCCTTTTAAAATTGTGACATTACTTCCTATCCAGCAATCTCTTCCAACTCTAATTGGCGCTGTAGTCCACTGCCATTTTTCGATTGTTTCAGCAGTATAAATATGGTCGTGATCATAGAAACGAACGTCCTCTCCCATCATGGTGCCTGAACCGATTTCAATTCTTTCCATACAGTTAAAACTACAAGAGTTGTTGATAAAGACACCATCATGCAGTATCAACTTGCCAGAAGAAACATTAAAATTTTCAAAATTTCTACAGATGACATTGGCTCCCACAAGGAAGTTAGCCTTATCATCTATTTGAAATACATTCCAAATCCCATCTTGGATGATTTTTTCTTGATGATTTACTCCCACACTGACTTCATTCAGACACTCTCTCACTCTAGAAACCAATTTATCTGGTGTACTTGATAGAAAAACTTCCTGCCCCTGATTTCCATGGACTGTATTGTCAAAAGCCAAGACCGTTTTACCAGCCTGCACAAATTTGGAAACAATAGAATCAACTTCTTGAAAATGATTGATATCTAATAGGATGTCGCAGATGTTTACTAGAAAGTTCAACTGTTGTTCATTCGTAACTGTTAGAAGTCGGATATTGTATTTAGTTTCTAAACTACGGATTTTATCCGAAAACTGGACAGGTGCTGCAATATGAAAACAGATGTTTGGTAAGTTTTCAAGGAGATAACCCAACTCTTCAATCTGATCACTGACAGTCAAAATCAGGGCATCACCTAATAGATGATTATTCTTCATTTATTTATTTCTCTTAATTTCTCAATCATTGTTTGAACTTGGTCAACAGCATATACTTCCTGACCTACTTCGTAGGATTTGGTGTTTTCAAAGGATAAAATAGGCTTCCCAAGTTTAGCAAATTTATTTAGAATCTCTTCTGTCTTTTCTCCATGATTAATATCTAAAAGCACTTGACAAGTATTCACCAATTCAGTATCGACATCTAACAAATAATGGATACCATTAAAAATAGTCACGTTTGGATAAACTGTCATCTGGGCTAATTTATCACTGACCATTACTCTAGCTGCTATCTTAAACTGAATGTCTGGTAAGGATTGAATCAATGTCTCAATTTGTTCAATATGATCTGAAGCTGTATAGATTAAACAAGCGAAAGGTTCTTTTGTAGGATAGATATGGGACTTTTGTAGCGGATATAAATGATGATTTTGTCCCAATTCTGTCCATTCTAGGTTATGGTAATACCACCAAACATCACGATAGGTTTGCGCCGCCAAATCTTTCCACGGTTTCCTATATGAAAGATAATGGATAATACCAGGATAATCTTGACCTGCTGGTAATTGATAATCAGTGAACTGCTTATGAATGACAATATGATTATAATCGAAGTTCAATTCCAGCCATTTATTTTCAAAAAGCATATTTAAAATACTTTGATCAGCCTGATCCACTTTATCATGCCATTCATTGGTTAAGTCAATCAGTTTTTGAGTCATATTCTCTTTTTTCCAAATAGCATTATTAATCAAGAGAACACCTGCATTAAAGATTTCTCGACCAAAATAGGCTCTTCCCCCGAAATCTCTAACAGCAGCCAAAGGATAATCTTGTAAGTCTGTAGCAAATAAATCATCTAGATTTTTCGTTACCAATAAATCGCAGTCTAAATAAAGAGCTTTGTCTTCTTTCACGAAATCAGACACAAAATAACGCAAAAAAACAGTATAACTAATGTCAGTTTTATAACGCGAAATTTGCTCAGATGTGACCCGACAATTAATAATTTCTGAATCAAACTTTTCTAAGCGCTTATTTAATTGCTTGATCCATTCATTTGGAAAATCGCTATTAATCAGATAAAAACGAATCGAACGATTATGATAGCAAATAGACTTGATAGTCGTTAAAACTTGGTCCACATAGCCATAGTTTGCTGCTAGTACAACAGCTTTCTTTTCGCTTGACTCTTGTATCGATAACTGATTTAAAAGAGTTCTTTTCATTTCAAACTCTTTATACGTTGCTGTATTAGATAAGCCACTGACTTGACCATTTGCGAGACTGACTTCCAGCATCTGACGATAAACTGCTAAGTGTTTCTCAAGAGGATAACCCATATTAGCTAGTAGAGTAATACGTTCAGACATGGCATCAACTAAGGCGTGCATCCACTTCTCTGTCCAAGTTTTTGTAATACTCCCACTTCTCTGGCGATATGCGTACAGACCTTGATTTATATAGATTACTTTTTGAACTAATAAATATAATTTTTGATTCATATACCCATCTTCACCTAGTTTACCTCTATCAAATCGAATATAATCAAATAGTTTCGCCTTATAAAGTTTCCCACACGCAGAAATTAGTGCGAAATTCTTCATTTCTTTTGATTCATATAAGTTCTCAAAGATAGAAACATTGTCATATACTTTTTCATAATAAGAGTCACCATTTATGTGAAAGTAATACATCCTCTCATCTTCATTGTAAGAATAGTAATTCCCGACCGAAACATCTGCCTGAGACTCAATTAATTTATTATATAGAACTTCTACATAATCCGACTCAACCCAATCATCTGAATCGACAAAAGTTACGTAAGATCCAGTCATTTTGTCCAGACCTACATTTCTCGCATCTGATAAACCACCATTTTCTTTTTCAATATAAACAATCCGATCATCTTTTTGTGCATACTCTTGACAAATTGTGCCCGAATTATCTGTAGAGCCATCATTGACAACAATAATCTCAAGATTTTTATAAGTTTGATCAATCAAACTATCCAAACATTTTTCTAGATAATGTTCAACATTATAAACTGGTACTATTACCGTAATTTTTTCAGTCATGTAGCCGTTCTCCTTTCCTACTATTATAACATTTTTTATGCTATTTTTTAAGCTATTAAGGAATTTCAAATTAAAAAAATATGTTTATTTCATTGACAATAACGTTCTTACAATACTAAATTATAATCACATTTCAAATTGAATGATTATGCAAAAACAAAAGGAAAATAATTTGAAATATTCAGCATTGCAATCTTACTGCAATTATGTGATCACATTTTCTAATGATCAATCCTAAAGATACATTTTTAATTCACTTCATCCAAAGAAATGACTCATCTGTCCGCATATCAAGCATCTTTTAAGAATCTATTGATATAAAGAATCTTATTATTTTAGAATAGCTATCTGACAAACGTAAAAAAGCAACCTATATCAAAATTTAGATAACATTCTAATTTTTGAGTATAGGCCACTTTTTCTATCTAAAAATAGAGAAAAATCAATTTATAAAATGTGTTTGACTAACCTTCAAAATATTTAGCTGCAATTGCTTTTTTGACCAAAATTTGTTGATAAGATTCCACGTCCCCATGTTTAAGAGTTTCTTCTTCATGAATAGATAATCGCCATTTATAAGCTTGAATTTCTCTATCTAATAACTCCTGAGGAGCTCCAATTAATTGTAGAATAGTCATACGTTCTTCAATACTCTTTAAGGGATATACATCTGCAAGATTGACTGTCCTTGTAACACTTGTAGAACGTTTTCTATGGATATAAATAGCCTTATTCATAAAAGCAATTTTATCTGCCTGAAGATAAACTTTATAAGTTGTGTAATCATCCTCTACACTTTTATCTGTTGGATATACAATATCCTTAAACAGCTCTGTCTTGTATAACTTCGCCCACGGAACTGTGAAGCATTGACTAAAATTATACTCACCATCGTATTGATGGTAAAACCATTCAAATGGCGTATAGGTCTGTTCAAAATAATCATCTCTTCCTACATGAAGTAAAAAGCTATTTTGTTCCTCCTGAAATTGAGTAAAGTTTCCGATTGCAATATCTGCATCTGTTTTTTTCAATAAATCATAAAGATTTTGGATATGATCCAACTCCAACCAGTCATCATTATCTACAAAAACGATATAATCCCCAGTTACAACTTCCAAGGCACGATTGCGGCTAGAAGAAACTCCCCCATTTCTTTTATGATAGACTTTGACACGTGTATCTTGATTTTGATAACGTTGACAGATTGCGGCTGAACCATCTGTTGAGCCATCATTAATCAAAATAATTTCAAGATTTTGATAAGTTTGTTGAACGATACTATCCAAGCATTTTTCAAGATATAGTTCTGACATATAAACAGGAACGATAACACTTATTTTTTCCATCATTTTAATCATATACTCCTTTTCTGATGTAATATATAAAAAACAAAGTCGATTTCAGTACAGTAGGCATTTTTTAAGATATGCCCTAAATCAATTCTAATATTTCTAATAACAGATCAATCACATTTAACTTCCCCTGCATTTGGTAAGTATTCTTTTATAAATCCTGATATATCCTTACTCATGATTTTATCCAATCGTTCAGAAATAATGTCTTCTGGCCAATTCCACCACGCAATTTCTAACATCTGTTCACGGAAAGTAGGCTCTGCGATACGATAACGAATCACTTTGGCTGGATTGCCTCCTACAACAGCATATGGTTCTACATCCTTGGTCACTAGAGCACCTGCTGCTATGACTGCACCATCTCCAATAGTTACCCCAGCCATGATTTGCAGTTATAAATTGAACATTATGCCCAATAGAACAATAATCACCAATTATAACCTGACCTCCGTGGTCATAGTCAATTAATTGTGGAATGCCATACGTATGTTTCCCTACTATTAAGGCTCCGTAATCAATCAAATAACGACAAGTATATTTTGTCAAGTAATCAAATAAGTCCGAACGCGAATCATATATTCGTATTTCTAAGGGAATCGTTTCCTGATGTAATCCTTCCCAGTAGGAATAACCTACTTCTTCATAGCAACACTCAAAAACTGCTGTTAGTTGCTCTGACTTAGAATATAATTTAAGTTTGTGATCTTCTAATTTCCAAAACCGCTCATTATCATGACCTGCTCCACCAATATCTCTAATCTGACCATCAGGTAAAAATTGAAAATAACGTTGGTGTTGCTTATTTTTATGTGAAAATAAACAGAATTTTCCAGATAGCAATTAAAACTTCCCCCTCCAACTAAATTGACTATATCTATCAGTTCACCTACAATCTGAATAAGTAGTCATCTAACGAAAACTTTATACAAATTTAGTATTATTTGCCCTTCATATAGAGAGACTATATAGCGCTCTCTTGTTATATACATCTTACCACAAATGCTCTTATAATAAAAGTAACTTACATAGAAATATCAAGGCTATCCCAGAATTGAAAATTAATAAATTTACATACAATTAACGAATTGGAAAGATAATCATATACGATTCAAAGTCATGCCGATAGAGTTTTATTTCTTCAAGGATATTAATCAACAAGTAAAATGAGGTCTTAAAGTCTTGTTTACCATAGGTTACAATCGTACAGGAAAAATGCGAATACAACTATCGATCATTAGTGGACATTTACGACGAAATAATGCAAAAAATCCCCTGGATGAGTTTTCATCCAAGGGATTTTTCATAAATCGAAATAATAATACTTCCTATGTATTTTTAATCCAATTATTCTTCGTCATCACGTTTACGGCGTTTCGCAAACAGACCTAAACCAGTCACAGCTGCCAAAGCTCCAAGGAGTACAGATGATTTGGAAGTTTCTGTACCTGTATTTGGCAATTGCTGTCTTGACTTAGCTGCTGATTCTGATGGTGTTTCAGAAGATAATGTGTCTGCTGAAGCTGACGCACTTGTTGATGCTGGTTCAGAGACTGATGTGCTTGCTGATGCCGATGCGCTTGTTGATGCTGACTCAGAAGCGCTTGTGCTTGCTGATACCGATGCACTTGTTGATGCTGACTCAGAGGCACTTGTGCTTGCTGAAGTTGACGTACTTGTTGATGCTGATTCAGAGACTGATGTGCTTGTTGAAATAGACATAGATACCGATGTTGAGACTGACGTGCTTAGACTTGCTGACTGCGAAGCACTATCACTCAAACTAAAGTCTGGTTTATCAGTACTATCCGGAACTGACATACTTGTTGAAGTCGATTGACTTGCTGACGTGCTTGCACTTGTTGATGCTGACGTAGACGCTACAGCGCTTGTTGACGCTGACGTAGACGCTACAGCGCTAGTCGATGCTGAGGTAGACGCTACAGCACTTGTGCTTGCTGACGTAGACGCTACGGCACTTGTTGACGCTGACGTAGACGCTACGGCACTTGTTGATGCTGAGGTAGACGCTACAGCGCTTGTGCTTGCTGATGTAGAGGCTACCGCACTTGTTGATGCTGATGTAGACGCTACGGCACTTGTTGATGCTGATGT